>JBCDGX010000499.1:0-4874 GCA_038750805.1 Myxococcota bacterium | reverse complement strand
CTCCTAAGGGATAGAACGCGGCAGACTGGAAGTCCGGACCGTAGTTCCGGTCTGTCATACCAGTTAGGTCGCGGATCTCGTGGATCTGATATCCGCCTCAATCTGCATAACGAAGAACTGCGAGAAGGTCACATCCAACTGCGTGACGCCTTCAGAATCCAAGTATCTCATTACTGGACTCTCTTCGCTAGCAGACTGAAGAAAGAGAAACTGGTACCCCTGATGGGAGACAATAACCAAAATTGGTTCCGTCACATCGACGAAGGCATCAGGCTCCTCCCTTCGCACCTCTTCTCCGTACTCTTGAAGGAGCGGAAGTTGGGGGAACAGGAAGTCAGAACCGGCCAAGAATCCCCCTGCCTCCAGCCCGGCCTCCTGGAGGAACTTGACGTAGCTCGGAGGGGCCAATGCGAAGACCTCCTCTCCCAGGACATCTCTGATCTCTTCCACAGATACACCGCGGAGCTCCGTGGACCCAAGCCATCCTTCGCGGAGTCTCGCAAGTCCATCTGAGATTCTGTTCAGCGCCTCTGTCACTATACCGTTCTCCTTTTCGCTATCGTCGCTATTGGCGACTTCCCCGGCCACCCTCTGCAACGATGGCGCCGACATTCGGGAACTTGGCCCCGGAAATCACCATGGCCACCGGTGGGGAGGCAGGTTGCGTATGGGACGCTCGCCCTACCCCAGCGCGTCCGCGAGCTGCTCAGCCAGCGCGCGGACCGTGTGGGGAGAGCTGCCCTCCACCTTGTTGTTCACGATCACGTAGAGTTCGCTCCCGGTCTCGGCGCACTCCAGGGCGAGGCGGACGACGTCGGCGCGCATGCGCGGCTGCGGGGCGACGAGACGATCGAAGGGGTCGTAGGCGGCCTTCAGGTCCGCGTAGCGCTTGCCCGGGGGGATCATCAGGCGGGCCACGGTCACGTCCGCCGTCGGGCCGCCCGTGAGGTCGAGCTGGGCGCCGAGCTCGGGCATGCGCGTCCAGTAATTGAAGACGTGGCTCGCGCCGTGCCTCCGGAGCACGCCGACGTAGCGATCGGTCAGAAGCCGCGGGTCCCGAAGCTCGACGGAGTAGCGGAAGCCCTCGGGCGCCGCCGCCAAGAAGCGGTCCACGGCGTCCGCGAAACCGCGGGGGTTCACCGGTCCGCGGGCCGGGGGAATCTCGAGCACGAAGGCGCCGAGCTGCGACCGAAAGGCCGCCTCCACCGGCGCCGCGACGTCCTCGGCGAAGCGCGCCGGATCGAGGAAATGCGGATTGAACTGGCCCGGCGCCGCCGCCGCCCCGGGACCGCCGAGCACCCGTGAGGTGAGCCCGCTCCAGACCTTCATCGTGCAGCGAAAGCCCGGCGGGAGCTGCGCCGCGTAGCGCGCGAGCTCGTGCTCGCGGAGGGGCCCGTAGTAGCTCCGGTCGATGCCCACCGTGCGAAAGAGCGGGTGTGCGGCGTACTCCTCGAGGCTCTCCCGCGCGAAGGCCGTTTGGTTCCGGTAGCGCTTCTCGTAGACCAGCCCCGCCCAGCCCGGGAAGGTCCAGCTGCTCGTCCCGAGGCGGAGCCAGGGCGGAAGCCGCTCGGCGAGCGCGACGAGCCCCGCCCGTGGCACCGGCGCCGGCCGCGCCCCGAAGAGCCCGAGCTGCGGCGAGCCGATGGCGCTCCGCCCGTCGTCCTCGCTCACTCCCCCCGCGCCTCCCGGGCCCGGAGCGCCCGCACCGCCTCCCGATGCGCGTCGAGGTCCGCGCTGAAGGCGTGCCGCCCGCCGCCCCGCGCGACGAAGTAGAGGTAATCGTGCGCGGCGGGCTCGAGCACGGCCTCGATGGCCGCCATGCCGGGGTTCGCGATGGGCCCCGGCGGGAGCCCCGGATGCATGTACGTGTTGTAGGGGTTCGCCCGGTCGCCGAGCATCGCGCGCGTGATCGTGCCGTCGAAGCCCGCGCAGCTCGGCGCCGCCTCCGGCCGCGCGAGGCAGCCGTAGCTCACCGTCGGATCGGCCTGGAGCCGGTGCCGCGGGAGAAAGCGATCCGAGCGGAGCCGGTTGAGGAAGACGCCGGCGATGATCGGCCGCTCGTCCGCCACCGCCGCCTCCTTCTCCACGACCGACGCGAGCGTGAGCACGTCTCGCGCGTCGTAGCCGAGGTCCTCGAGGGCCCCGAGCCCCTCCGCGATGCGCCCGGCCACGCGCTGGTCCCAGGTGCGGAGCATGCGCCACACGGCGCGCCCCGGACGCATGCCCTCCTTGAAGTCGTAGGTCTCCGGGAAGAGGTAGCCCTCGAGCGTCGCGTCCTCCGGGAGGTCGAAGCGCTCGCGCACGGCCGCCGGGGGGTTCTCGATGAGCTCGAGCAGCGCGCCCGCGTCCGCCACCCCCCGGGCCTCGAGGCGCCGGGCGATGTCGAAGCGCGTGAAGCCCTCGGGGATGGTCACGCGCACGGGCACGGGGCCGCGCCCGAAGGCGATGCGCTGGGCGACGACCTCCGGCGTGAGCCCGCCCTCGAGGAGCACCGGGCCGCTCCGGAGCTCGGCGTCGAGGCCGAGGAGCCGGACGTACATGGCGAAGGCCCCGGGGTGGGCGATGACCCCCGCGTCGGCGAGCTGGGCGGCGATGGTCCGGGCGCTCGAGCCCGGCGCGATGTCGAGCTCGAAGCGCTCGCCCCGCGGCCCCGTGGGCTCGTGGGGGAAGACGAGGAGCAGCCAGCTCACGGCGCCGAGGCCGAGGGCGACGACCAGGGCGAGGAGCCCCACGAGGCGCCGCTCCCAGCGACGTCCCGAGGTTCCCTTCGTGCGCTTCGCATGGCGCTTCGTGCGCTTCGCCACGGCGCGTGAACGGCCCTTGGCCGGGCGCTCCTTCCCGGCCGCTCTCGGGCTCCCCTTCGGCGCGCTCCGGCCTCTCCCCGCGCCGCCCTTTCTCCCCGCGCCGCCCCTTCTCCCCGCGCCGCCCTTCCGGCTCAACGCGCGGCCTCCCCGTCGAGGAAGCTCTGGAGCAGGATCGCGGCGGCGGCCTCGTCCACCACCCGGCGCCGCTTTCGGCCGTCGAGCCCGAGCGTGCGGAGCGCGCCCTCGGCCTGCACCGTCGTCAGGCGCTCGTCGCGGAGCTCCACCGGCGCGCCGACGGCCTGGCCGAGCGCCTCCGCGAAGGCGCGGGCGCGGCGGGCCTCGGCGCCTTCGCTCCCGTCGAGGCGGAGGGGCAAGCCGACCACGAGCACGCGCACCTCGAGCGCGGCGAGGGCGTCCGCCACCCGGCGCACGGCCTCGGCCTCGTCGGCGCCGCGCGCCACGGTCCCGTGGGGCAGCGCCAGGGAGCCGCCCGCGTCGTCCTGCACCGCGATGCCCACCGGGCGTCGCCCCGGGTCGATGCCCACGGCGCGCGCACGCTCGCTCACGGCTGGCCCATCGCCTCCCGGGCGAGCTCCCGCGCGCCGAGCAGGCCGACCTTGGGCTCGGTGACCACCTGCACGCGCGTCCGCTCGAGCACGGGCCGCATGCGCCCCTTCGCGAGGAAGGGCGGCATGAAATGCGCGGCGAACTCGTCGCCGTAGTGGGCGAGGAGCTTCGGGGCGATTCCGCCCGCCACGTAGAGCCCGCCGGGCGCGATCACCTTGAGCCCGAGGTTGCCGGCCTCGGCGCCGTAGGCCGCGACGAAGCGGTCCTGGGCGAGCACGCAGGCCGGCTCTCCGGCCGCGGCGCCCTTCCCGATCTCCGCGCCCGGGTCGCCGGCCTCGATGGCCGCGTGCCGCGCGGCGTTCATCGGCGCCCGCCCCGTCGCCACGACGAAGTCGTAGATCGCGTGCACGCCCCGGCCGCTCACGACGCGCTCGACGCTCACGCGCCCCTTGAGGCGCTCCCGAAGGAAGGCGAGGAGCGCGTCCTCGAAGGCGTCGCGCGGCGCGAAGTCCGTGTGCCCGCCCTCGCTGCCGAGGATGCGCGGGCCCTCGCTCGTCGGCACGATCACCGCCTGGCCGAGCCCGGTCCCGGCGCCGATGAGCACGCGCGGTCCCTTCGCATCGACCGGGGCGTCCTGAAGCGTCGCGAGGGACTCGGGCCCGAGCGCGTCGAGGCCCCGGGCGAGCGCCACGAAATCGTTCGCGAGCGCCACGTGCGGCACCCCGAGCTGCGCCTCGAGCTCGTCCGCGTCGATGTCCCAGGGGAGGTTCGTCACCTTCACGTGCCGGCCGTTCACCGGGCCGGCGATGCCGAAGGCCGCGCCCGCGAGCTCCGGGTCGTCGCCCTCGAGGAAGGCCCGCGCGAGGTCGCCGAGGCTCGCGAAGTCCGCGCTCGGGAGCCGCGCTTCGCGGATCTCGGCGAGGCTCCCGTCCGGGCGCGATTCGTAGAGGGCGAGCCAGCACTTGGTGCCGCCCACATCACCGGCGAGGAGATGCATCAGTAGCACTCACGGTCGACGGCGCGGGACTCGCGGCGGCAGCTCGTCTCCAGCGCCGCGTAGTCACAGCCCGAGTCGAGGAGCGCCTCGGCGATGCACGCCTGGTAGTCGAGGACCGCGTCGTAGCAGCCCTCGCCGTAGTCGGCGTAGTACGAGAAGGTCATCCGGAGGAGGTCCACGCATCCGTCGGGGGCCGACATGAAGCACTCCGCGAGCACGCCGCAGATCTGCTCGGCAACCTGCGCTCCGCGCTCGCCCATGTCCGGCGCGCCGAGGTCCGGTGCGCCGAGGTCCAGGCCCCCCCCGAGGTCCGGCGCTCCCGCGTCGGCCACGCCGCCGTCGGCGGGCCCGAAGTCGCGCGCCCCGCCGCCGCTGCCCTCGGCATCGATGACCACGGAGTTGAAGCAGCCCCCGGAAAGCACGAGGCCGGCGCCGACCACGCGGGGAATCTTCCTGCGGTAGAGGATCACCTTCGCTTGATAACGCGAATCGCGGCGCGCTGCTCG
>JBCDGX010000498.1:0-4876 GCA_038750805.1 Myxococcota bacterium | reverse complement strand
TTTCGGCGCTCTCCTCCGTGCGCGCCATGCGCACCCGGAAGCCCTCGCCCTGGGGCTCGACGATGAGCCCGTTGCCCGGCAGGTCGACGCGGAAGCCGCCGCCCTCGTCCGGGGCCTCGGGGAGGATGCGGATCGAGGGCGGGCGCTCGACCTCGCCCTCGGCG
This sequence comes from Myxococcota bacterium, assembly GCA_038750805.1. Classification (GTDB taxonomy): domain Bacteria; phylum Myxococcota_A; class Polyangia; order Polyangiales; family Houyiibacteriaceae; genus CALCTH01. The sequence continues at coordinate 4,712 of JBCDGX010000498.1, read as the reverse complement.
CTGGTCACGACGTCGGGACCGTCGTCTCCCGTCGCCGCGCGGCTCCCCACGGGGTGCCGCTCGTTGCCGTCGTAGGACTCCATGGCCCCGCGGAAGCGGCGCTCGAGCTCCGGAAGCCACTCGTCCCGGGCCGTGTTCACGGCGCGGGGCACCTCGAAGGCGAGGCGCTCGATCTCGACGGCGAGGCGCGGGACGCCGAAGGAGACGAAGGCGCCGAGCAGGCCGACGAGCAGCAGGTAGACGGTCGTGACCGCCGCCCAGCGCGGGAGCCCCCGCGTCTCGCCGTCCTTGCGCTCGATGCGCCGCACGAGCGGCGCCATCACGTACGCCAGGACGATGGCGAAGGAGAAGGGGACCAGGACCTCGCGGAAGGTCACAAGGGCGATGAAGAGAACGGCGCCCCAGATGCCGAAGAACATGCGGCGACGCCGGTCCTCCGTGGCCTGTAGCGGGTCCCCGAAGTCGGAGCCCGGATCGGTGCCCATGCCCTCCACGACGCCCTTTCCTTAGCAAACGCTCGCGCCGCGTCCGCCCGCGCGCACGAAAAAGCGGCGCCCGGCCGAAGCCAGACGCCGCTCCTTCGGTCACGACGGAGCGTCAGCCCTCGTCGTCGTCGCCCTCGGACACGGCGATGTCGCCGAGCTTGTCCTTCAGGAGGTCGCCAAGCTTCGCGCTCGGGCGGCCCGTCGGGGCGTTCGGGGCGCGCTGCGCCCGCTGCTGCTTCTTCTCGGCGACGAAGCGCATCTTCTCGTCGAGCTCCTGGTTCTCCAGGTCCTTGAGCGAGAGCTTGATGGTGCGGTCGTCGAAATCCAGGCGGATGACCTGGGCCTTGACGATGTCGCCGACCTTGACGACGTCCGAGGGATCGACGCTGAGGTCGTGGCCGATCTCGGCGCGGGGCACGGAGCCCATGACGCCCGGCTCGAGCTCGACGGTGGCCTCGTACTCGTTGGCCGCCACGGCACGCACCTCGAGGATGGTGCCCTCGGGGTAGCGCTCCGGGATGTAGGTCCAGGGATCCTCGAAGAGCTGCTTGATGCCCAGGCTGACCTTCTTCTCCTCATGGTTGATGGAGAGGATGATCGCCTCGACGTCGTCGCCCTTGCGGTAGACCTCGGCCGGGTTGTTGATGCGCTGCGTCCAGCTGAGGTCGGACTTGTGGACCATGCCGTCCACGCCGTCCTCGATGCCGACGAACACACCGTAGTCGGTGAGGCTCCGGACCTTGCCCTCGATGATGTCGCCGGGCGTGTACTTCTGCGTGAAGAGCGTCCAGGGATCGGGCTCGAGCTGCTTGAGACCGAGGCTGATGCGCTTGTTCTGGACGTCGATGTCGAGGACCACGGTCTCGACCTCTTCCCCCATCTCGAGAACCTTCGAGGGGTGCTTGGGCTTCGTCCACGTCATCTCGCTGACGTGAATGAGGCCCTCGACGCCCTGCTGGAGCTCGACGAAGGCGCCGTAGTCCGTGATGGACACGACCTTGCCCTGAACGCGAACGCCGGGCTTGAAGGTCTCGGCGGCGAGGTTCCAGGGATCCTCCTGGGTCTGCTTGAGGCCCAGGGAGACGCGCTCGGTCTCCGAGTTGTACTTGAGGACCTTGACCGTCACCTCGTCGCCCACGTTGAAGAGCTCGGAGGGGTGGTTCACGCGGCCCCAGGACATGTCCGTGATGTGGAGGAGGCCGTCGATGCCCCCGAGGTCCACGAACGCGCCGTACTCGGTGATGTTCTTGATGGAGCCCGTGACGATCTGACCCTCCTGGAGGTTTTCCAGGGTCGCCGCCTTGAGCCGGTCGCGCTCGCGCTCGAGGAGCACGCGGCGACTGAGCACGATGTTGCCGCGCTTCTTGTTGAACTTGATGACCTTGAAATCGAAGGTCTGGCCGAGGAGCTTGTCGAGGTTCCGGACAGGCCGGAGGTCGACCTGGGAGCCCGGGAGGAACGCCTTCACGCCGCCGCGGATGGTGACCGAGAGGCCGCCCTTCACGCGCTGGGTGATGGTCCCGCTGATGAGCTCGTCGCGCTCGCAGGCGGCGCTGATCTCGTCCCAGACCTTGAGCTTGTCGGCCTTCTCCTTCGAGAGCATGACGAGCCCGTACTCGTTCTCCTTGCTCTCGATGAGCACGTCGACCTGGTCGCCCGGGTTGACGTGGAGGTTGCCGTCGGCGTCGTGAAACTCGTGCATCGAGATCACGCCCTCGGACTTGTATCCGATGTCGACGACGACGGTGTCCTTGCCGACCTTGATCACGGTGCCGGCGACGATGTCGCCTTCCCGGAGCTGGTCCGTGCGCGTCGACGAAGCTTCGAAGAGCTCCGCGAAGGACTCCATGGGGGAGGCGGGCGCGGGGGCCGCGGCCTCGGGGGCCGCCGGGGGCGGCGGCTGCGGGGCCGATTCGGCCTCGGTTGGGGTGGTTTGTTCGGTCATGAAGAAGAACGGAGAGCGTGAGCGAGGCCCGCGCCTCCGGCTGGGGTGGACGTAGGTGAGTGCCGCCCGCGGTGCTCGGGGCGCCGGACCATCCGGGCTCGAGCGTCAGATCGTCCCCGCGCGGCGGGGACGGGCCGAAACCCCGGCGATTTCCGGGGCTCCGTGGGGCGGAGCGGCGTCGCCGGGCGCACTTCGCCCAGCGGGAGCGACGGGGTAGCAGCCCGGTGGAGGGGCGTCAATCGGTGCGGGTGTCGGCCATGCGCTCGCGGACGAGGGCCTCGATGGCCCGGACGACCTCGTCGAAGCTGTAGTGCGTCGTGTCCATCACGATGGCGTCGTCGGCGGCCTTGAGCGGCGCGACGGGGCGCATGGAGTCCCGCTTGTCGCGCTCGGCCATCTGCGCCTCGAGGGCCTCGAGGGGCGGGACGGTCTTGCCCCGGGCCTCGAGGTCGCCCTGGCGGCGCTCGGCGCGCCGTCGCGGCGTGGCCGTGAGGAAGACCTTCACCTCCGCGTCCGGGAAGACGACGGTCCCGATGTCCCGGCCCTCGAGGACGACGCCGCCCTCGCGCCCGAGGTGGCGCTGAACGCCGAGGAGCGCCTCGCGGACCGGCGGGTGCGCGCTGACCTTGCTCGCGCCCTGACCGAGCGCGGGGGTGCGGAGCTCGTCGTCCCGGTCGACGCCGGCGAGCACGAGGCGCGCGGCCCCCTCCGCGTCGGTTCGGAAGGCGAGGTCGAGGCCGCGGGCGAGCTCGCCGAGCGCGTCGGCCGCCTCCCAATCGACCGCCGCCTCCCGGGCGGCGAGGGCCACGGCGCGGTAGAGGGCGCCCGTGTCGACGAGGACGAAGCCGAGGCGCTTCGCCACCTCGCGGGCCGTGGTGCTCTTGCCCACCCCCGCGGGCCCATCGATGGCCACCACCGGTTTCGCGCGCGTCACGCTTCCTCGTAGCTCAGATCGGCGCCGAGCGCTCCGAGCAGCTCCGTGAAGGTCGGGAAGCTCGTGGCGATGGCGGCGGCGTTGGTGATCACGCTCTCGCCGGCGTCCGCGGGGACCGCGAGCGCGAGACAGGCGGCGGCCATGGCGATGCGGTGGTCGCCGCGGCTGTCGATGGTCGCCGGGCGGAGGGCCCCGCCGCCTTCGATGACGAGCCCGTCCTCGAGCTCCGTGCAGGGCACGCCGTAGGCGCCGAGCACCTCGGCCATGGCGGCGAGGCGATCGCTTTCCTTCACGCGCAACTCATGGACGCCCTGCATCAGCGTCGTGCCTTCCGCAAAGGCGGCCGCCGCCGCGAGCACGGGATATTCATCGATCATCGAGGCCGCGCGGTCCGCGGGAACGGCGACGCCTTTCAGCGCGCTCGCCCGCACACGGACGTCGCCCACCAGCTCGCCGCCGGCGGATCGCTCGTTCTGGATTTCAATGTCGCCGCCCATCTCGGTGAGCGTTTTGATGAGCCCGGTGCGGGATGGATTGAGCAAGACATTTTCGACCAGAACGTTGGATCCAGGCACAATCAGGGCCGCCACGATGGGAAACGCTGCGGAGGAGGGATCGCCCGGCACCGTCACCTGACAGGGGTTTAGCGTCGGCTGACCCACGACCGTGATCGCCAACCCCTCGTCGGTGGTGTTCACCCGCACCTCGGCGCCGAAGGCACGCAGCATCCGCTCTGTATGGTCGCGGGTCGGGATCGCCTCCACGACGGTGGTCTCGCCTGGCGCACCAAGCCCGGCAAGCAGGATCGCTGACTTCACCTGCGCGGACGCAACGGGCGTTTTGTAACGGATCGGCGCCAGGGTCTTGGGGCCGCGCAGGGTGAGCGGCAGACGGTCCCCCTCTCGCGCCACAACACTGACGCCCATGTCGCGTAAGGGGTTCAGCACCCGTCCCATCGGCAGTCCTGAAAGGGAGGCGTCCCCGACAACGGTGGCCGCGATGGTATGGGCGGCCACGACCCCCATGGCCAAGCGCGATCCGGTCCCCGCATTGCCAAAGTCAAGCGGTGCGTCAGGTTCCGCGAGCGCCCCCAGCCCCACACCGTCTACACTCACCACACCGTCTCGACCGGTTTCGATGGTCGCTCCCATCGCGCGCATGGCGGCCGCGGTTGCCAGGACATCCTCGCCCGTCAACAGGCCGGTGATCTCCGAACGACCGACGGCGAGGGTCGCCAGCATCAGCGCCCTATGGGAGATGGATTTGTCTCCGGGCACCCGAATTGTTCCTGACAGTCCACCAGCCTTTGCCGAGGCCACGGGAACCGGCCCATCCACCATCATCACAC
>JBCDGX010000497.1:0-4878 GCA_038750805.1 Myxococcota bacterium | reverse complement strand
GCCACCCTCACGGCCGCCGCGCCGGTGGGCGCGCAGCCCGAGGCGATGGCCGTGGAGCTGCGCGTCGAGGCCTGCGGCGCGGCCTGGGCCGAGCCGGAGCGCCTCGGGCCGGCGCTGCTCCTCGAGCTCGCGAGCGCCGGCCGCCCTGCGCGCCTCGCGCCCAGCGGCACCCTCGTTCGCGTGCGCGCGCAGGATTGCGCGGCGCCCGCCGAGCTCGAGCTCCTGGCCCGCGAGGGGGATCGGAGCCGCGCGGCGACGACCTCGCTCGACGACGTGCTTCCGGAGAGCCGGCCCCGCGTGCTCGCCATCGTCCTGGCCGAGCTCCTCGCGGCGCTGGCCGTCGCTCCCGACCCGGAAGCGCCGGCGGCCGAGGACTCGGAGACGGCGCCTCGCCCCCTCGCGACCCCGCGCGTCCTCGACGTGCGCCTCGCCGGCCGCTCGCTTCGCCGCGACCCCGACGGCAGCGGGCTCGGGCGTGCGCCGCGCGGGGGCGTCGAAGCCCGCCTCGTGGCCGAGCTCGACGCGAGCTTCGCGGCGGCCGCGGACGAGGGAGCGTGGTCGGGCGCCGGGGCGGGCTTCGGGCTGCGCCTTCCGCGCGACGTGAGCCTCGGCGCCGACTTCCGGGCCGCGACGGCCGTCGGGCGGGCCGACGTGGCAGGCATGGCGGGGAGGGTTCGCGGGGTGCTCCTCGGGCTCGCCCTCGACGCCGCGTGGCTCCCCGAGACCGGCCGCTGGGGCGGCGGCCCGGTCGTTCGCGTGTCGCTCCTTCGCCTGCGGACGGACGGCGAGCTCGCGCGCAGCCTCCGGAGCCGGCGCCGGAGCGCCGTGGTCGATGCCTTTCTCGGGGCGGCGCTGAAGCTCCGCCTCGTGCGGCGACTCTCGCTCCGCGGGGACGTCGGCCTCATCGTGCCGATCATGGGCTACGAGGCGCTGGCCCAGGGTGGGCGGCGCGTGCTCGGCTACGCGGGAGGCCTGGTGGCCGCCCGCTTCGCGCTCGTGGTCCGCCTCGGCGGGGCTCCGAGGCCCGGCGCGCCCACCGCTCGCCTGGGCGCCTGGCCCGCCGTCACGGCGCCGTCCGCCGCGAGCGTCACGCCCGGGCCGCGCTGACACACGGACCGGCGCCCACCGTCACAGCGCGCCGACACGCGCGCCGGGGACCGTCACGCGTCGCGATTCGCTCGACACCCAGCGCGGGCCGTCTCTCGGTCGATGCCGATGAGATCATTAGACTTTCGGGCGGTCGCGGAGCAACTCCGCCGATTCGGGTTGGCCCGGTCTCTGCAGAGGCATCCCAGTGCCGGCGCGACGGGCCCGAGGGGGCGGCAGGAGCCGGGAAGGAGACCACGATGACCCAGCAGAACCTGATGGCACTGACCCTGATCCTCACCGGCCTCGGCCTCGGCGCGAGCCAGCCGAGCCTTGCCGCGCCGGGCGATGCCGCCGCGCGCCCGGCCGCGAGCGACGCCGCCGACACCTCGACGGTGGGTCGGCCCCTCCCGGCCTGCGACGGCCAGGAGGCCGCGCTGACCGCTGACGGGAGCCCCATGTTCGTCTCGACGCTGCGCCCCGCCGCCTACCCGGCGACCATGGAGGGCATCCGCTTCCACGCCGCGGGCTTCGGCGCGACGGCCGCCTACGATTGCGACCCGACGGCGCCCTTCCACGTCCGCGTGTGGCGCGACCGCGCCGCGTTCCCGGCCAGCGAGCCCCCCGCCAACGCCTACGAGAGCACCGTGGTCGCCGGCCCCGACGGCGTCGTTCGCGTCGAGCTCCCGAGCGAGCTCACGCTCAGCCAGGGCGAGCTTCTGTTCGTGGCCGTTCGGACCATGGAGCTCACGGTCGGCTCCGCGACCTTCGGGAGCTGCGTGCAGGCCTGCCCGACGGAGCGCCCGGACCTGCTCCAGTCGACGAGCCGCCAGGCGCCCTACGTCTGGCGCTCCCTCGACGAGCCGCTCGCCATGCGCCTCGAAGTGAGCGCCGGTCCCCTCGCCTTCGCCCGCGCCGACTGACCCACTGCGCCGACTCGCCGTGTGGTCTCCTTCGGCGACGGCCCACCCGCTCCGAGCCCCCGCTGCGCCTCGCGCACCGGGGGCTCGGCCGTTCCGTCCGGCTGGCTATCGATAGTCCCGGGGATCGATGTCGAAGCGCCGGAGCCAGCGGTAGAGCTGCGTCCGGTGCCAGCCGTTCGCCTCGGCCGCGCGCGTGACGTTCCCGCGCGCCTCGGCCAGCGCGGCCACGATGCGCTCCCGCCCCGGCGTCCCCTCGTCCCGCTCGGCCTGGAGCCGGGCCGCCTCCGCCGCCGCCCGGGCGCGGATCGGGGCCTGCACGTCCTTCGGGATGAGGTGCTCCAGGCGCACCGCGCCGCCCTCGGGGACCAGGGTCTTGAGGCGCCCGGCGAGCTTCCGGAGCTGGCGCACGTTCCCGGGCCAGGCATAGAGGGCCACGGCCTCGCGGGCGTCGGGCTCGATGCTCGTCGGTCCGCCCTCGGTCTTCAGGAAATGCTCGAGGAGCACCACGGCGTCACCGGCCCGCTCGCGGAGCGGCGGGAGGTGCAGCGTCCAGTCCGAGAGCCGGATGAGCAGGTCGTCGCGGAAGCCGTCGCCGCCGAGGTCCTTGTTCGTGGCGGCGACGAGCCGGACGTCCACCTTCCGCCCGCTCGTCGCCCCGACCGGCCACACCTCGCCGTTCTCGACGACGCGGAGGAGCTTCGCCTGCATGGCCATCGGCAGCTCGCCGAGCTCGTCGAGGAAGAGCGTCCCCCCGTCGGCCCGCCGGAAGAAGCCCTCGCTCATGCCCGTGGCGCCGGTGAAGGCGCCCTTCACGTGTCCGAAGAGCGTCGCTTCGGCGAGCTCCGGCGGGATGGCCGCGCAGTTGACGGGCACGAAGGGCCCGCGGCGACCGGAGAGCCGGTGGATGGCCGCGGCGGCGACCTCCTTGCCCGTGCCCGTCTCGCCGAGGAGCAGCACCGCGTCCTCGAGGGGACCCACGGTGGCGAGGCTCCGGCGTAGCAGATCGGTGACGGGCGCCTGGCCGACGACCTCGGGCACGTCGGCGCCCCGGGCCTGGGCGATGGCGGGCAGGGATTCGGGGTCGACCTCGCCGTCGACGGCCCAGAGGCAATCGCCCGCGGCGAGCACGTCGCCGGCGGCCAGGGGCATCTCCTTCTCCGGGTCCAGGCGGGCGCCGCGGAGGTAGGTCCCGTTGTTGCTCTTCAAATCCCGCACGAAGGGGATGCCCGCCATGCCCGGGCGGATCTCGAAGTGCTCGCGCGAGAGCGCGGGGTCCGGGAGCGTGACGTCGACCTGGCTGTTCGAGCGCCCGAACTTCAGCTTCGTGCCGTCGAGGAGCTTCGGGAGGTGCCGGTGCCGGTCGGGCACCGTGCCCGGGGCGAAGACGAGGCGCAGGGAGAGCAGCGGTCGCTCGTCCATGGCGCGGTCGGCCCGAACGCGCGTCGTGCGCGCCGCTGCCTCGATCAGCACGTTGCTCTCGCGACCGTCTCCCACGTTGCTCATCCGCTCGCGATCCTAGCGTTGGGCGGCGTCGGGTGCCGCACGCTCCCACATGCGCTCACACCCCGAAGGCACGGTACACGAAGACGCGGGGGCGTGCGCGAACGGGATTCGGGCGCGACGCCGCGCCCGGCGTCACTTCACGACGCGCAGGTAGGGCGGGAGCTTTCGCCCCGAGCTCGCCGGCTCGCCGGGCAGCGGAGCGGCCTCTCCGCCGGGGGCCGCGGCCTCCCGGGCGACGAGCTCGGGCGCGGGGGGCTCGGGCGTGTCGAGGCTGAGGCCCTCCGGGGGCCGCTTGCCCATCTCACGCTCGACCTCCGCGCGGAGCTCCGGCGGGAGCGAGCTCGGCCAGACCATCATCGGCCCGTCCTCGCTCACGAGCGCGTACACGGCGTCCCAGGGGACCACCACGTGGAAGGGGCTCCGGTTGAAGGAGAGGGTGCCCGAGACCCCGTCGCCGTCGACCTTCAGGTCGGGGATGGGGACGGGCATGTCGAGGCCGACCTGGAGCACGAGCTGCGGCTGCTGGCGAAGCCAGAGGGGCACGCGGACGTCGGCGTGGCGCGGGTCGAGGTGCACGTACACCCACCCCCGGAGGAGTAGCCCCCGAGCTACGTCCCTCTTTGGCGGAAGCGCCGCGTTCTCCCCCTCCACGATCTTGGCCTAGCTCACGGGAGGGTCCCGCGCACGCCGCGCGGGCCCGGAACGCTGCACGACACGTCGCCCGTCACCGGGACGGCACCGGCGTTGCCTCACGCCCGGGGGCGACCCATAGTGACCGCGTTCTTTGAAAAACGGGTCTCCCGTGACCCGTCCCGCGCCCTCCCGAGGGCGTTCCGGGGGCGATCGGTTTCGACGGGGACGAAGAAGGATCGGTTGCGTGTCCGCCGCCCAGATCGGCGTATATCTCTGGAACCTATAAGTGCCAACGACAACGCACTCGCTCTCGCGGCGTAAATAACCGTTAGAGCCGTCGACGCGGGGAGGCCGCCAGTGCTCCCCGCCGAGGCGTCATTCGAACTGGCTGGTCAACGCGTGCGCCACCCGCCGCGATGACGAGATGAAGGGTGGCTAGCGTGCCGGTGAGCCCGTCCGAGGGCGCGAAGGCACGCGAAGCTCAAGTGCTCGGAATACGCACGTAGACGCCGCTCTGGATCGTTTCCGGACTGGGGTTCGATTCCCCACGCCTCCACCACCATCCGCCGGGCGAGCTATTCCTCTGGGCGCCCGAGAAGCCAGTCGAGGAAGCCGCTCGTCGGCTTCTCGGCGCGCTGCTTGGTGCCGCTATTGCGCCGGGAGCGGTGCCGCTCCGTCCGGTGCTTCGAGGGCTTCCGCGGGCGCTTCTCGCGCTTCTTCCGCGCGAGCTCGT
>JBCDGX010000496.1:0-4885 GCA_038750805.1 Myxococcota bacterium | reverse complement strand
GTCTTCGAAAACCCCTTCCCCTTCCCCGTTCGCATCCAGACCAAGGCCCGCGAGGGCCGCCTCTACGTGCACCTCGAGGGCGCCGGCGCGCGTCCGCACACGGTGGAGACGGAGCAGGTGCGCGTGCTCCCGGCGGGCGTCGAGCGCGTCCCGGACGCGCGCCTCGCCCCCGGCGAAGAAGTGGTGGAGCGGGCGCCGCGGGACGGGCAGGTCGTCCGCGTCGTCGTCACCGCGCCCGACGGAACGCGGACGCGCCGGCTCGTGCGCTATGGCCGTCAGGCCATGACCCTGCGCGTCGCCACCGCGGAGCTCCCGCCCGGCGACGAGGCTGCGCCGGCTCCCCTCGCGGGGCCGGGTGAGGAGGCGGTGGGCGGGGTCCTCGCGCTCCTGGTAGATTCCGCGCGCCGATGAGCGAGGAGCGCGATCTCAGCGGACGCTGTGGAACCTGCGGTTGGTACATCCGCCTGCGCACGGACGAGCAGGACCGCGGCGTCGGCGAGTGCCGGCTCGGCTGCTGGCCCTCGCCGCTGAAGGACGCGGCCACCTGCTCGAGCCACAAGCCCATCGGTCAGAGCTTCGACGGCGCGCTGAAGCGCAAGCGCGTCGCCGGAGCACCGCGAACCTATGCAGCGAAGGACGACGCGCCGCCACCGCGGCCGACGATCCCCCGGGAGTTGGGTATCGACATGGACCAGGACGAGTTCCGCACGGTGTTGCGCGAGGTGCTCCTCGACGAGCTGGGCATCCGCGACGTCGCCATCGGCGACCGCTGGCATGGCGGCGAGGTCGTCCTCGTGCCCGGCCGGGAGGGTACGCAGGAGAAGCGCATCCCCCTCGACGTGTTCTTCAAGAAGATCACGATGGTGCGGGAGAAGCTCCGCGTCCTCGAGCAGAAGGTGAACGGCAACAAGAGCCTGAGCGGCGAGGAGAAGGCGCAGCTTCAGCAGTACATCACCGCCTGCTACGGCTCGCTGACGACCTTCAACGTGCTCTTCAAGGAGAAGGGCGATCAGTTCGTGGGCCAGAAGAGCGGCTGAGCTCCTCGCGCTCGCGGCGCTGGGCTGCGCCTCCACGGCCAGCCCCCGCCCGGCGGAGAGCGCCGAGAGCACGACGCCGAGCGTCGAGCTCGCGCTCCGACGCCCCGACGGGAGCTGGCTGCACGTCGGCGACCTCCGCGGCCGGCCGGTGCTGCTCTATTTCTTCGCGACCTACGACCCCGCGAGCCAGGCCGCGTTTCGGCCCACCTCGCGCTTCGCGCTCCGCCACGGCGAGGAGGTGCACGTGATCGGCGTGGCGGCGCAGCCCGACGCCGAGGCGTTCCTCGGCGCCTTCGAAGCCGCCGTCGCGCCGCCCTTCCCCCTCGCCTACGACCCCGACGGGAGCGTGCTCGGGGGCGAGAGCGACGTCGGCGCGCTCCCGAGCATCCCGAGCTACCTGATGCTCGACGCCCGCGGCGAAGCCGTCGGCAACCACGTGGGCTTCCCCAGCACGGGCGTGCTCGAGCGCCTGCTCGAGGCCGCGCTCGACCGCGGCGGGCTCGGTGAGAGCGAGGACGTGCCGCTCCTCAGCCCCGGCCTTCGGCGCTGAGCGCGGCTACTCGGCGTCGGCCTCCTGGGCCTCGGCGATCTGCTTTTTCACCTCGTCCATGTCGAGGTCCTTCGCCTTGGCGATGATCTCGTGGAGCGCCGCCTCCGGGACCACGCCGGCCTGGTTCAGGAGGAGCACGCCGTCGCGGAAGAGCATGAGCGTGGGGATCGACTGGATGCCCATGCCCGCCGCGAGCGTCTGCTCGGCCTCGGTGTCGACCTTGCCGAAGACGATGTCCTCGTGCTGCTCGGACGCCTTTTCGTAGATCGGGCCGAACATGCGGCAAGGGCCGCACCAGCTCGCCCAGAAGTCGACGAGGAAGATGCCGTCCTTTTCGACGAGGTCCTTGAAGGTGGCTTCGGTGAGGTCCTGGGTGGCCATGGTCTTGCCTTTCGTTCGGACGGACGTGCGAGACGCCTCCGCGCTACGCCGCGCTCAGAGACCGCGCAGCTCGAGGAGCTCCCCCAGCCGATCGCCGAGGCGCTCCTTCACGAGGCGACGTACGGTCCACGCCGTCGCGGCGCCACGCGCGTCCGCCGCAAGTGCCTCGAGCTCGCCGATGTCGACGCGACGAACGAGCTCCCGGACGAGCGGCAAGCTGGTCACGGGCACGCTCAGCGAGCGAAAGCCGAGGCCGAGCACCACCGGGAGCGCCAGCGGGTCCGCGGCCATCTCGCCGCACATGGTGAGCGCCCGGCCCGCCTCATGGGCCGCGCGGACGATGTGCGCGAGGAGCGCGAGCACGCCCGGGTCGAGGGCCTGCGCGTGATGTGCGACGTCCGGGTTCGAGCGGTCGACGGCGAGCGCGTACTGAACGAGGTCGTTGGTCCCCACGCAGGCGAAGTCGACCTCCTCGAGGATGCGGTCCGCGACGAGGGCGGCGGCGGGCACCTCGAAGAGGCAGCCGACGCGAACGGGCCCGACCGGCGCCCCGTCCGCTTCGAGCTCGGCGCGCACGGCGGCCAAGAGCGCCTTCGCCTGCCGAAGCTCATCGACGCCAGAGACCATGGGGAAGAGCACGTCGACCTTGCCCGCCGTGGCGGCCGCGAGCATGGCTCGGAGCTGGGTCCGGAGCAGCTCCGGCCGGCGGAGCGAGAGCCGCAGCGAGCGCAGGCCGAGCGCCGGGTTCGGCGAGGGCGGGAGCCCGAGCGAGGTCGGGAGCTTGTCCCCGCCGATGTCGAGGGTCCGCAGCACGACGGGCCGGGGCGCGAGGCGCGCGGCGACCTCCGTGTAAGCGGCGCGCTGCGTGGCCTCGTCCGGCACCTCGGACCGGTCGAGGAAGAGGAACTCCGTCCGGTAGAGGCCGACACCCTCGGCTCCGTGCGCGAGGGCGGCGCTCGCCTCCTCCGGGATCTCGATGTTGGCGAGCACGGTCACGGAGACGCCGTCCCGGCTGCGCGCCTCCTCGCTCTCGCGCTCCTCGAGCGCCTTGCTGAGCGCCTCGTGATGCGCCGCGCGCGCCTCGGCCTCCGCCACGGCCTCGGGACCGGGCGCGAACTCGACGCGGCCGGCGAGGCCGTCCACCACGACCCGCTCGCCCTCGACGGCCGCATCCACCGCGCCGCGCACCCCCACCACGGCGGGGACGCCCAGCGCCCGCGCGAGGATCGCCGTGTGGTTCGTGGCGCTGCCGCCCTCGGTCACGAGGCCCACGACGCGCGGGTCGAGGAGCAGGCGCGCGGCGTCGGCGGCCCCGAGCTCCTCGGCGACGATCACGCTCCCGCTACCGAGCGCCGGCGCCGCCTGCGCGCCGCCGAGGTGCCGCACGACCTCGAAGCCCATCTGCGCGACGTCCTCGGCCCGCTCGCGCAGGTAGGGGCTCGCCGCGTGGTCGAGGGGCGCGCGGAGCTGTTGCACGGCCCGGTCCACGGCGTGCTCGGCGTTCACGCGCTCGCTCCGCAGGATCTCCAGGGCCGCGTCGAGGAAGAGCGCGTCGCCGTGCATGAGCAGCGGCGCGTCGAGCAGGGGCGCGGCCTCCGGGGCCCCGTCGACCAGCTCGTCACGCGCCCGCTCGAGGCTCGCACGGCTGGCCTCGAGTGCCTGCCGGAGGCGCCCGGCCTCGGCCTCCACGTCCGCCACGAAGCGCCGCGGCGCGCGCCCGCTCCGCGGAAGGCCGACGGCGCGCCCGACGACGACGCCGAAGCTGGCGGCGATCCCCCGGAGCCCGCTCACCGCTCCTCTCCGAAGCGATCCCGAACGAGCGTTCGAAGAGCGTCGACGGCCTCCTGAGCGTCGGGCCCTTCGGCGTGCAGCGTGAGGATCGCTCCCGGCTCCCCGCAGAGGAGCAGCACGCCCATGATGCTCTTGGCGTCGGCGCGCTGGCCGTCCTTCTCGACGTGCACGACCGACGTGAAGCGCCCCGCGAGCTTCACGAGGCGGGCCGCGGCGCGGGCGTGAAGGCCGAGCTCGTTCACGATGCGCACGCGCCGGGAAGCCGTCCCCATCAGCGCGCCGGTCTCCCGCGCGTCACGTCTCGATGCGCCACCACCACGTCGCGCCCGGCTCCCCGCAGGCGGCGGGCGAGCTCCTCGGTCATGGCGACGGAGCGGTGCTTCCCCCCCGTGCACCCGATGGCGATGGTCAGGTACGCCTTCCCCTCGCGCTCGTAGCGGGGAAGCGTGTGGGCGAGGAGCGGCTCGAGGTCCGAGAGGAGCTCCTTCGCCTCCTCCGTATCGAGAACGAAGCTCGAGACCTCCTCGTCGAGGCCGGTCTTCGGTCGAAGCGCCGGCACGAAGTGCGGGTTCGGGAGGTAGCGAAGGTCGAAGACGAGGTCCGCGTCGACGGGGATGCCGTACTTGAAGCCGAAGCTCGTCAGGCGCGTGACCATCGCACGGCGCGCGCTCCCGGGCCCGCCCTCGAGGCGGCCGAGCCAGTCGACCAGGGCGCGGCGGAGGTCGTGCACCGAGTACTGCGTGGTGTCGACGACGTGGCTCGCGCGCTCGCGAAGCTCACCGAGACGCTCGCGCTCCTTCTGGATCGCGCCGAGGAGCGCGCCCCCCGGCGCCAGCGGATGCGGGCGCCGCGTCTCGCTGAAGCGGCGGACGAGCACCGCGTCCGCGCAATCGAGGAAGAGCACGTCGACCTCGTGGCCCTTGTCCGCCAGCGAGTCGATGGTCGCGCCCGCTCCGTGCAGGAAGCTCCCGGTGCGCACGTCGACGCCGAGGCCGATCCTGCGGAGGAGCTCCGGCTCCTCGGCGCGCTCCGCCAGGTCGACCAGCCCCGGCGCGAGGGCCGGGGGCAGGTTGTCCACGCAATAGACGCCGAGATCCTCGAGCACGTGGATGGCGGTCGAGCGGCC
>JBCDGX010000495.1:0-4905 GCA_038750805.1 Myxococcota bacterium | reverse complement strand
TCGCCGCCCGGTCGAAGCGCCGCGCGCGCCACGCAGGCGCCGCGGGCGCGGACTTCCCCGGGCGCCTCGCCGGGCGCAGGGAGCGGCCCGAGCTCGGCCCCGAGAGGCACACCGACGAGCCCGGGGGTGGGGAGCGCCTCGCCCGCCTCGACGTCGAGGCGCGTGAGCGTGCCGAAGGTCTCCGAGAGGCCGTAGCGCAGGTGGAGCGACGCCTCGGGCACCGCGTCCCTCAGCCCCGCGAGGAGCGCCGGCTCCGCCGAGGCCGAGCCGAGGAGGAAGGAGCGCACGTCCGGGAGCGCGTCGCCGCGGAACATCCCGAGGCGGAGCAGCAGCCGGAAGTACGAGGGCGGGCCGGCGATGGCGCGGACCCCGGCCTCGCGCATGCGGCGCCGGTCCTCGCCGGGGACGAAGCGCCGCGCGACGAGCACGCTCACCCCCTGCGCCAGGTGCTCGAGGACGAGGGCCCCGCCCATCGCGTGGTACTGGGGCATCGGCGAGAAGACCGCGGCCCCCGCGATGCGCGCTACGTGCGGCGCGGCTGCCTCGAGACCGCTCTCCAGCGCGGCGTGATCGAGCAGGACGCCCTTCGGGTGGCCCGTGGACCCGCTCGTGAGCTGCACCATCGCCGCGTCGAGGGGTGCGGCGGCCGCGTGGTGCGGGAGCGGCTCGCCCACCCGTGCGCGCGGCAGGTCCGCGGGCAGCAGGGCATCGAGGTCCGCGGCCTTCGCCTCCGGCGGCACGAGGACGAGGTCCGGCCGCGCCAGCGCGAAGGCGCGCTCGAGCTCCGCGGCCGTCGCGTCGGAGGGGAGCGGGAAGAAGGTGGCCCCGGCCTTCAGCGCGGCGAGCTGTGCGATGGTGAAGCCCACGCCGCTCGGGAGGAGGGTCGCCACGATCGCTCCCGGGCGAAGCTCCCGGGCGGTGGCGTCGACCGCGGCCTGGAGCCCCGCGAAGCGGATCTCCTCGCCGGCCTCGGCGATGGCGAGGCGCTCCGGCGCTTCGTGCGCCCAGCGGTCGAGCCAGCTCAGCACGGGGGGTCGTCCAGCGCGTGCTGCCCGCGCACGGCGTCGTCCGGGACCCCTCGGGCGCGGAGCACCCGCGTCGTCCCCTCGTCGACGAGCACCTCGGAGGGCATCGCGTGGCTGAGGAAGAGGACGTTGCTGAAGGTCAGCCCGTAGGCGCCGGAGACGAGGAAGGCGACGAGGTCGCCCGGCGCGAGCTCGGGCAGGGCGGGCGGAGCCGGGAAGGCGTCCGCGGGGGTGCAGAGCGGCCCGCCCAGGCACGGCGGCTCCTCCGAAGGCGCGTCGTTCAGGGCGTTCGCCTTCACGACGGGGAAGCTGCGCTGGAAGACGCTCCCGAGCCCCGCGGCCGTCGCGTGCTGGTTCATGCCGCCATCGAGGATGGCGTGGCGCCGGCCGCGGCTCTCCTTCGTGTAGATGACGCGCGTCAGAAAAACCCCGGCCTCGGCCACGAGGTAGCGGCCGAGCTCGACGAAATACGAGCGCTCGGGGCGCGCGTCCTCGGCGATGAGCTCCTGGAGACCGGCCCCCGCTCGCTCCAGGTCGAAGGGCGTGTCCTTCGGAAAGACCGGCACGCCGAAGCCGCCCCCGAAGTTGAGCGTGGTGAGGGGCGCGTCGATGGCGCCCTCGACCTCCCGCGCCGCGTCGCAGAGCATGTGCGCGCTGGTGAGCCACGCGTCGGCGTCGAAGGTCTGCGTCCCGGCGTAG
Source organism: Myxococcota bacterium (assembly GCA_038750805.1). Classification (GTDB taxonomy): domain Bacteria; phylum Myxococcota_A; class Polyangia; order Polyangiales; family Houyiibacteriaceae; genus CALCTH01. Next base: position 3,181 of record JBCDGX010000495.1, on the reverse strand, counting down.
GTGTGGAGGCCGCGGAGCGCGACGGAGGGGAGGGCGTGCGCATGCTTGGCCGCGTCGACCAGGTCCTCGCGGTCGATGCCAAACTTCGCGCTCCCGCCACCCATGCGCATGCGGGCGCCGGACGAGCCGTCCGGCGGGTTCACGCGGAGGGCGATCGGGGCGAGGGCGCCGCGCGCTTCGGCGTACGCGGCAATGGCCTCGAGCTCCCCGATGGACTCGACGTTCATCGTCACGCCTTCATCGAGGGCATAGGCGAGATCGTCCCCGTGCTTGCCCGGCCCGGCGAATTGCATCTGCGAGCCGTCGAAGCCGGCCTGGCGCGCCACGGCGATTTCGCCGGCCGACGCCACCTCGGCCCCGGCGCCCTTGAGTCGGAGGACCTGGGCGATGCCCACGCTCGGGTTGGCCTTGAGGGCGAAGAGCACGTTCACGCGATCCCCGAGGGCTTCGCGCAGCTCGGCGTAGGTGCGCTCGAGGATTCCGCGGTCGAAGGCGTAGAGCGGCGTCCCGTGGGCCCGGGCGAGCTCCTCGGCCGGGACGCCGCCGATCACGAGCGTCTCGGCGGAGTCGCCGAAGTGACGTTCCATCAGGCGCTTCGCAAGCGTGCTCACATGTCCTCCCGTACCACCTACGCCGCGGGCGACGCGGTGCTCCCCTTCCACGCTGGTCATCCGAGCACCTGTCGGCCCCTAGCGGGCCGACGATCTGACCAGGATCTCGACGACGCCGATTTTAGGGAGCCGCCGCGGGGATTCAAGGCCGCGGAAAGGCACGGATACGCGGCGCGGGGCACCTGCTAGGGGCGCGACACCGTTCCCGGTTGGCTGCGCCCCTCGCCGTTCACCCGGCGCAACACCTCGGCCGCCGCCCGCTCGCCGGAGCGCACGGCGCCTTCGATGTACCCGGACCACACCGTGGCCGTCTCCGTCCCCGCCCAGTGGATTCGGCCGTGGGGGGGCCGGAGCGCCGGTCCGTGGGCGCTCAACGTCCCGGGACCCATGGAGGCGCCGTAGCAGCCCTCGCTCCAGGGGTCCTGGCACCAGTCCTTCTCCACGTAGTCGATGGGCCTCAGCGCTTCGTCTCCGAGGTCGCGGCGGAGCGTCTCGAGCACCTCCTGGCGCCGCTCCTCGGGCGTCCGGCCGGTCCAGGCCCGCGCCGGCTCCGCGTCGAAGAAGCCCACGAGCACGCCGAGCTCCGTGTCCGGCGGGGTCACGTCCACCACCGGCGTGAAGGCGTCCCGGTCGGACATGAAGAGGCCGTTCGAGCCCTGCGCGCGCCAGAAGGGCCGCTCGTAGGCCACGTAGGCCTTGATGCACGCGCCCATGGTCTGGCCGGCGAGGAGGCCCGCCTTCGCGGCGTCCAGGCCAGGCTCGAAGTGGAGGGTCCGCGCCAGCCCGGGCGGGGTGGCCAGGATGACGTAGCCCGCGTGAACCTCCCCCTCGTCCGTTCGCACCACGACGCTCTCGTCTCGCTGCACGAGGGCCCGCACGGGCGAACGGAAGTGGACGGGGCGCGTCAGCGAGCGCGCGAGCCCGAGGGCGATGCCGTGCATGCTGCCCTGCACGAGCTGAGCCTGACCGCCCTCTCCCTGCATGCCGAGGAGCGCCTCGAGGCCGCCCCCCGAGTGCAGGTAGAAAAGAAAAAAGAGCATCGAGACCTCCTCCGGCTCCGCGCAGAGGAGGGTTCGGCAGACCTGCTTCAAGAGGGCGCGGATCGTGGCGGTCCAGATGGAGCGCGCCGCCCAGTCGGCGACGCTCAGACCGTCGAGCTCGGCGGCCCGGGCGCCGGCCCAGGGCGCGTCGAGGCGCATGCGCTTCGTGAGGCGGTCCAGCTGGATCTGGAGGCGGAGCAGCTCGAGGCGCTGCAGGAAGGGGACGGCGTACTCCACGGCGTCGCCGGGGATGCGGGCCGGCCGTCCGTTCACGTGCACGTGCCCGCGCCCCGCGAGGGGCTGCGCGTAGAGCGTCGCCCCCATCTCGCGCGCCAGCGCCGTGATGCGGGTCTGCGTCGGCCCGAGCCACATGCCGCCGACGTCCATGGTCAGGCCGGCGACCTGCCCCGGCGCCGAACGCCCGCCGACCCGCTCGCGTGCTTCGAGGACGCGCACCGACGCGCCGCCGGCTTCGAGGTCCCGGGCCGCGACGAGCCCCGCGAAGCCCGCCCCGACCACCACGCAATCCACGTCCCGGGTCATGGTTCCTTCTTACCGCACGAAAGGGCACGTCCGAACGCCGCGCACCCGAGCGGCACGGGGCGGTGGCTCAGCGCGTCTTCTCGGCCTCCGCCGGGAGCGGGAAGGTCTGGCTCCAATCGGGCCAATCGGGGACGTCGATGTCGACCTTCACCTCCCAGTCGATGCCGTTCGAGGTCCCCTTCAGCGCCGGCGGGACGGCGGTCGGGTGCGGGAGCTCGAGGAAGCCGCGGTAGCGCCCGGGGGCCTCTCGCTCGAGGGTGATGGAGCGCGCGAAGAGCTCCTCGTACATCGTCCGCGTGTTCGACCCGGAGCCCTTCCGGGCGCGCTCGCGGACCGTCAGCGCGCAGGTCACCGTGGGCGCGTTGCGGAGGCCGGCGCGGAAGGACACGCGGCAGTCCATGCCGTTGGGCGTGGATGCGGCCGTTCGGTAGCCACCGGCCGTGCCGGGGACGAGCGCGATCTTCACGTTCCCGAGCTTCCGTTCCGCGAGCACGGTGCCGAGGCTGGCGAAGATCCCGAGCGCCCCGAAGCAGAGGAGGGGCAGGAACCCCCCGCCGATCTGACCCTGCACGGCCAGGCCGATGCCGGCGAGGAGCAGCAGCACCGAGCAACCGAGGCAGCCGCGCTCGAAGCCCGTGCTCCCCCGCTCGATGGGACCGACGGCCACCCGCACGGTCCGTTGCGCGACCCGCACGCCGCGCTGGGCGCGCGGGTCGAAGGCCCAGGGCACGTCCGCGTCCGCCTCGATGCGAAAGCCGACCTCGAAGAGCGTCCCGGCGTAGGGCACCGGGGTGTCCGGGACCTCGAAGGCGAAGGGGTAGGAGAGCGCCTCGTCGGCCGCCCACGCGCCTTCGAAGAGCGTCACCTCCTCGAGGCGATGGCTCTCCGCGTTGCCTTTGCCCTGCGCGTGCCAGGCGAGGGCGGCCTTCAGACCATCGCAACGCGTCGCCTTGCCCGTGCGCACCTCGACGCGCCCGCGCACGCGCT
>JBCDGX010000494.1:0-4913 GCA_038750805.1 Myxococcota bacterium | reverse complement strand
GCGAGGGCTTTCCGGGTCTTCCCCTCCGCCTCGCGCTTCAGCTCCTGGACCGCGATTGCGCTCCGCTCGCCGGCGCCCAGCTCGAGCTGTGGCACACGCGGAACAGCGGCCTCTACTCCGAGGGCCCCATCGACTTCTGCACCCTCGGCGACGCGGACGCCGCCGCGGCGACCTACTTCCGCGGCGCACAGGTCGCCGACGCCGAGGGCAAGCTCGCCTTCGACACCTGCTTCCCCGGCTGGTACCCGGGCCGCGCCATCCACATTCACTTCCAGGTCTTTTTGGCCGGCGCGACGGTGGCGACGCGGGTCTCGCAGCTCTTCTTCGACGCGCCCCTCATCGCGGAGATCTTCGCCGAGCACCCGGACTACGCGCCCTTCGGCCAGCCGGACACGCCGAACGCCGCCGACGGGATCTTCCGCGGCGTGGGCGCCGCGAGCGTGCTCCAGACGCAGCGCATGAGCGACGGAGCCATGCTCGCCTCGAAGACGATCCAGGTCGTGTAGCGCGCTGCGGCCGAGGCGGGTCAGGGCGCCTGGGCCGCGACCAGGTCGTCGGCGTGCACGAGCACGCCCGAGCCCGGTCGCCCGAGACGCGCCTCGACCTCCTGGCGGCGCGCCCCCGCGAGGCGCGCGGCGTCCGAAACGCCGTAGCGCGCGAGGCCCCGCCCGACCTCGTGGCCCTCCCCGTCGAGGAGCACGACGGCGTCGCCGGGGGCGAAGGAGCCGCGAGCCCCGAGCACGCCGGCGGCGAGGAGCGAGGCTCCCTCGGCGATCGCGCGGCACGCGCCCGCGTCGAGCAGCAGCGCGCCGGCGGGCTTCCGCGTGAAGGCGATCCAGTGCTTCCGGGACGCGAGGGGCGCGCCGAGCGGCAGAAACAGCGTCCCCACGTCGGCGCCTCCCGTGACCTCCGCGAGCACGCCGTCCCGCGCCGCCGGCGCGACCACCGCCGGCACCCCATGGCGCGTGGCACGGCGCGCGGCCTCGACCTTCGATCCCATGCCTCCGCTGCCCACGCCGGGCGTGCCCGGGCGGACGAGCGCCTCGGCCGCGGCGACGTCCGCGACGAGTGGCACGCGCGCGTCGCTCCCGTCGAGAAGCCCCTCGACGTCGGTGAGAAGCACCAGGAGGTCCGCGCCGACGAGCGTCGCCACCATCGCCGCGAGCTGGTCGTTGTCGCCGAAGCGGATCTCGTCGACGGCCACGGTGTCGTTCTCGTTGATCACCGGCACCGCGCCCAGCTCGAGGAGAGCGTCGAGGGCCGCCCGCGCGTTGAGGTAGCGGTCCCGGTCCTCGAGGTCCGCGTGCGTCAGCAGGAGCTGCGCCGGCGCCAGCCCATGGGCCGCGAAGGCGTCCTCCCAGGCCCGAAGGAGCCGCGACTGACCCACCGCCGCGGCGGCCTGGAGCCGCGCCATGCGCTTCGGCCGGGCGCCCATGCCGAGCGCCGCGACGCCGAGGGCGATGGCCCCGCTCGAGACCAGCACGACCTCCCGACCGGCCCCACGCTGCGCCGCGAGGTCCGCCGCGATGGCCGCGAAGCGCCCTGGGTCCTCGAGGAGTGTCCGCGAGCCGACCTTCACGACCAGCCGCCGCGCCTCCCGGAGCGGGGCGCGCACGTCCCCGCCGGGGAGCTCGTCGTTCAGCGTATCGCCCTCCATGGCTCAGGGGCTCGCGACCGAGAGGGCGTGCTCGAGGCGGCCGGTGACCGCCTCCCAGGCGCCGGGGGGCGCGTCCGCGAAGGCATCGAGGAGCGTGTCGACGACGCGCTCGACGACGTTTCGCCCCTCCGGATCGTCTCCCCGCACGGCGTCCGGCAGGTCGCCGAGGCCGCCGGCGAGGCGGACGGGGAACGCGAGCATGCTCCGGGGAAGCCCGCCCTCCCGGGCCTTCTGAAGGGCCGTCCGGAGCCGGAGCGCCTCGCCCGCGTCGAGGCGCGCGCCGGCCTGCCGCCACCCGCGCCCCGGCGCGATCGTCAGGTAGTGGTCGAGGAGCCGCGCGTCGACGAGGGCCACGACGCCGCCCTCGACGCGGCCCCACACGCGGAGCGGCGTGACCACGCGGCTGAGGACCCGCCGCGTCACCCCGCCGCCCGGCAGACTCTGCAGGGCCGGCGGCGCCGCCTCGGCGAGGATCCTCCGAGCCTCCGGCGCCAGGCGCACGCCGTGGTTCCGCGCCACGCGGCGCAGCGCCGAGCCACGCGCGAGGCGACCGAGCAGGTCGTCGAGCAGCGGCACCGGCAGGGCCGCGGAGAGCGCCGCGACGGCGGCATGGGGGACGAGGCTCACGGCCGGGAACCTAGCAGCCCCTCGTTCCCATGCGCGGGCTCCCGGCGCGCTGCGGGCGTGCCCCCGCGTGATTTTCCCGTACCGTTCGCTCGCGATGGACCTCACGATCGGCGACGTCCCGGCCTGGGGCCTCCGCGTCTTCGCGTTCGTCTTCGGGGCGCTCTGGGGGAGCTTCTGGAACGTCGCCATCTACCGCTGGCCGCGGGAGATGAGCGTCGTCTCGCCGCCGAGCCATTGCCCGGCCTGCGGGACGCCCATCCCGGCGTGGCGGAACCTGCCCATCCTCGCCTACCTGATGCAGCGCGGCCGAGCGGCCTGCTGCGGCGCCCCCATGACGCCCCGCTACGTCGCCGTCGAGGTGCTCGGGGGCGTGCTCTGCCTCGCGGTGGTCGAGCGCTTCGTGGTGGCGGCCATGGGCGTCGAGGCCGGGCTGCTCACGCCGGAGGAGCACCTGCTCTGGCCGCGGCTCGTGGAAGCGCTGCTCTTCTTCGTGTTCCTCGGCGGGCTCGTGGTCGCGACCTTCGTGGACCTCGAGTGGATGATCATCCCGGACGAGGTGAGTCTGCCCGGCGCCGCGCTCGGCCTCGCGACGCTCACGCTCCGGCCCAGCGGCGTCGACCCCGTGGACGCGGCGCTCGGCGCCGGCCTCGGCTTCCTCGTGGTGCAGGTGCTCTTCGTCTACGCCTACGAGGCCTTCACCGGGCGCCGGGGCATGGGCGAGGGGGACGCCAAGCTCCTGCTCTTCATCGGTGCCTTCGTCGGCTGGAAGGGCGTGCTCTTCGCGCTCGTGGCGGGCTCCATGCAGGGGCTCGTCGTGGCGGTCGTGGCGCTCCTCGCCAAGGTCGATCTGACGCCCGCCAACGCCCGCGCGGAGCTGGCCCACGACCCGGGGCCCTTCGCCTCCGAGGCGGAGGCTGGCGCCACCTGTGACGACGAGGAGGGCGCCGCAGCGACGCTGGTCGCCGAGGCCCCCGCGGACGCCGCGGACGGACCCGCCGAGGACGCCGAGGAGGGCCCGGGCCCGCTCCGCATGCCCTTCGGTCCCTTCCTCGCGCTCGGTGCGGCGGAGTTCCTCTTCTTCGGGGACGCGCTCATCGCGGCCTACCTCAGCCTCTTCCCGGCGCCCTGAGGCGCGGGCTCAGCCGGGCTCGGGCTCGGGGTCCCGGGTCACGTTGCGCTCGAGGCGAAGGGGCCGGAACCAGCGGAAGAGGAGCCAGACGTCGAGGGCCACGAAGGCCACGCAGAGCAGGAGCAGCGCGAGCGCCCACACGTAGCTCCCGGGCGGCTCGTCCGCGAGCACGAGGTAGGTGTCGACGCCCACGGGGAGGCCGAGGTGCTCCTGAAGGTGCCGGCGCACCGCCTCGACCCGCCCGCCGAGCTGCCCGAAGGTCACGACGCGCCCGGAGAAGGAGCGCTCCGCCGAGGCCCGCTCGCCGCCCACGAGCGGCACCTGCACGAAGACCCGCCGCTGCCCGGCGAGCGGAAAGACCGCGAAGCGCTCGCCACCGAGCACGCGCTCGTACTCGACGGTGTAGGCGGCCATGGGCGTCCCCGTGACCGTGACGTAGCGGTTCGGCACGACGGCGTCGGCGGCGAGCTCCCGGGCCTCGCCGAGGTCCACGGGCGCCGAGCTCGCGAAGAAGTACGCGACGTCGAGCCGCAGGGAGAGCGCCAGGCCGAGCGCCGCCGCGACGGCCAGGGCCATGGCCACGAGCGTCGTCATGCGCCGCCCGCGCGCCGGGGCCGGCAGCGCGAGGAGCTCCTCGTCCACCTCCTCGGGCAGGCCCGCGCTCTCGATGGTCTCCGTTCGTCCCACGTGGCTACCGACACCAACCGGTGCGGAAGGTTCTCGCAGACTCGCCGCCGATTTTCATCCCCCGGTGGCTTCGGGTCGCGTCCAACGCATCGAGCCCGCCCGGCGATCGCCGAACGGGCCCGGAGGACGCGGGAAACGCGTGAGGAAGCTCAGCCGGCGGCGGCGGCCCGCGCCTTCGCGCTCTGGTAGTGGTCCCAGAGGCGCGGCGTCGGCCACTTTTCGAAGCGATTCCGGTAGTGCGCGTCCTTCGTGCGGTTCTCCGCGTCGAGGATCGCGTCGATGAGCTTCTCGCGGCTGCCGTGGGCATCCTTGACGGCCTCGAGCACCTCGAGGAGGTGGAGGAGCTTCTTGTTCGAGACGCTCTCGAGGCCCTTGTCCTCGTTCGTGCGGTCGAGCCAGAGGCCGTCATCGCCGAGCTTCTCGACGGCCTCCACGAGGCGCTTCTTGGCCTCTTCCCGGGCCTTGGTCGGGTCGGCCTCGTCGATGCCGAAGCGCTCCTTGGCGATGGCGAGCGGCGACTTCTTCATGGTCTTCGTCCGTACGTTGCGGCGAGCGCGGTCCGGGTCCGGGCCGCTCTCGCGAGGGCGGGAGGATTAGCACGCGGCCCGCGAGCCGCAAGGGAGCGGGCGCCCGCGTGCGCCCGGCGGGGCGCGCCTCGCCAGGCCCCTGCGCTAGCAGGGCGGTGAGAAAGGCGACGGCACCGCTTCGCGGCGCCCTCACGCCGGTCGGCGCCATCCCCTCGCCTCGGAAATGCACCACATTTCGTCGGCTCGCGGACGCACCCCACGACGCGAAATCGTCCACGACCCGGAT
>JBCDGX010000493.1:0-4913 GCA_038750805.1 Myxococcota bacterium | reverse complement strand
GCCGAGGCGCGGGTCTACCTGCCGAGCGGCGAGGTGGCCCTGCTCCGCAACGAGCGCGGGCTCTGGGCGCTGGTCGGCGGCGTGCTCGACGCGCCGGCGCAGGCGACGCCCCTCGACGCGGTGCGGGCTCTGCGCCACGCGCTTCAGCGACGGAGCCTCCGCGCGCTCCTGCCGCTCCTGAGCCGCTCGCTCCGCGCCGAGCTCGAGGCCGAGCTCGACCAGCTCGCCGCCGCGCTCGAGGACGAGCTGGCCCTCGAGGTTCAGCTCGAGGGCGACACGGCCCGCGTGCGCACGCCGAGCGGCCGGCTCATCCGCCTCCGCCGCGAAGGCGGCCAGTGGCGCGTCGACGACGTGGAGTGAGCGTCGTCCCATCGCGTGTGCTCCGCGTCGAGCTGCTCACTTAATGAAATTGACTTTCAAAGTCACTTTATCTAGGTCACCTTCTGGCACGCGGGCGCATCGCGTGGGCGCGGGCCGCACCATCCCCCGCGCCCGCGCGGTGTCGCCTCCATGCAAGCGAGCGAGGACAAGATGCGAACGGCGATCGTCTGGGGAAGCAGTACGGGCCAGACCGAGCAAGCGGCAGGACGGCTGCACGAGCTCTTGAACGGAGTGAGCGACCTCTGCGTCGACGTGAACGACTTCTCCGCCGACGACATCCTCGGCTGCGACGTCGTCATCATCGGCGTCTCCACCTGGGACATCGGCGAGATCCAGTGCGACTGGGAAGACCGCATCATCGAGATGGAGGACCACGACTGGTCCTCCACGCACGTGGCGTTCTTCGGGACCGGTGACGGGCTGACCTACGACGATACGTTCGTCGACGCCTTCGGCCTGATCTGGGAGCGCATCGTCCCAAAGGGCGCCAAGCTCCTCGGCAAGTGGCCCACGGAGGGCTACTCGTTCGCGGACTCGGCGTCGCTCACGGACGACCGCTCGCACTTCCTGGGCCTCCCCCTCGACAACGACAACGAGCCCCAGCTCACCGACGCGCGCCTCGTGTCGTGGGCGGAGAAACTCCGCGGGGAGATCGCCGCGCTCACGGCGGACGAGCAGCCCGCGGCAGCCGCGCCTCCGCCGGCGGAGTAGCGGGCCCTCGCGAGGCGAAACCTAGTAGAGCCGGCGGTAGCCGATGCCGATGGCGTCGATGGTCATCCACGGGCGCTGGTAGCGCAGGTAGCTGACGTCGACGCTCTCCGTGCCCCGCGGGCCGTTTCGGGAGAGGTAGACGCGGAGCTTGCTGCCCACCTCGTGCGCCCGGAAGTCGTCGAGGTCCGAGTCGGCCGTGCGCGGCACGCGCGGGCCCATGAAGTCCTCGATGAAGGGCGTGAAGAAGTCGAGGCCGCGCTGAGCGTGGAGCCGGTAGCTGCCCTCGAGGGTCACGCGCGGGTGGAGCCACTGCACCCACGCGACGCGCGCCGTGTCGGCGACGAGGCCGAAATCGTCCCGGTAGTGGCGGTAGTCGAGGCGGAGCGTCCCGCGGATGGACGGCGCGTGCTGGAGGAGCTGGACCGACGCGGCGTGGCGGAGCCGATCGCCCGGGAAGACCTCGCCCGGCCGGTCCGTGAAGGTGCCGCCGCGATCGTTGGTGGGGATCGAGTTCCAGGGCTGCTCGAGCAGGCCCCATTGGCGCGTGATGCCGTAGCTCGCGCTCGCCAGCGTCGTCGGCGAGAGCACCTGGGACACGCCGACGTTCGCGTTCAGCGCCTGGCGGCGCACGTAGCCCCAGTCGAAGCCCTGCGGGGTGATGGGATCGAACCAGTCGACCACCGCGTTGAAGGAGAGCTCGAGGGTCGCGTTGTCGAGCGCCAGGTCCCGCACGTAGGCGGCGCCGCCGAAAGCCGAGCGGAGCGTCTCCTCGAAGTGCGTGCCGTAGCGGAGCGTGAGGTGGTCGTCCGGCGTGACGTCGACGGTCGACGCGATGTCGAGGGTCGCCGCCTCGTTCCAGAGCGAGGCGCGGCTCACGGCATCGAGGGCGTCGGCGGACGCGCTCGTGACGATGTCGACGGGGAAGGTGATGACGTGGCGGACGCGCTCGTTCTGTCGAAGGCCGAGACGGGCGATGGGGTTGATCACCCGGAGCTGCTCGCTCCCGCGCACGCGCCCGTCGCTCCGGAGCGCCGCGCCGGCCTGGGACTGCCCGCCGAGGCCGCGCTGGTCGACGTAGCCGAAGCGGAAGGCGAGCTCGTCGATGAACCAGCGCTCGCGCTCCGGCTGCGCGAGGGCGCCGGCCGCAAGCGCGAGGAGCGCCAGCGCGGCGACGAGCGGCCCAGTACGACGGACCTTAGTTCCCGCAGGCACAGCCACCCCCGGCCGAGCCTCCGTCGCCGCCGCCGGCCCCTTCCCGCGTGACGTGGAGCTTCCGCTCGGCGGCCGTGCCGAGCGGGTCGTCGTCCCGCGCCATGGTCGGGTCAGCGAGGTGCTCGCGCTGGTAGGGCTGCACGACGACGCAGCCGACGAGGAGCGGGAGCGCGAGGAGCCAAGTGCGCACGACGTCCCTTATCATGGATGGCCGAACGGGGCTGTTCCGTGCGCGCCTCCCCGCGGCGCGGCTGCCTGCTAGGGTCGGCGCCGCGCCGTGCTCGAAGTCTTCTCGCAACCCGACGCCTGGGTCGGCCTGCTGACGCTGACGATCCTCGAGATCATTCTCGGGATCGACAACATCGTCTTCATCGCGATCCTCACGGCGCGGCTGCCCAAGGGGCAGCAGCAGCTCGCCTATCGGCTGGGGCTTGGCGGCGCGATGTTCACGCGCATCGCGCTGCTCTTCGCGATCAGCTGGGTGATGCAGCTGACCGAACCCTTCACGGAGGTGCTCGGCACCCCGATCACCGGACGCAACCTGATCCTCTTCGGTGGCGGGCTCTTCCTCATCTACAAGAGCGCGACGGAGATCTACGAGAAGGTCGAGGGCGCGCACGAGGAGGAGGTGAGCGGCTGGTCGACGGGGCTCGTGGGGGTCGTCGGCCAGATCATGATCCTCGACATCGTCTTCAGCCTGGATTCGGTGATCACGGCGGTCGGCATGGTCGACGACATCGAGGTGATGATCGCCGCGGTGGTCATCGCCGTGGCCGTGATGCTCATCTTCGCCAAGCCCGTGGGCGACTTCGTGAACGAGCACCCGTCCATGAAGATCCTCGCGCTCTCGTTCCTCCTGCTCATCGGCGTGCTGCTCGTCGCTGAGGGCCTCGGGGAGCACCTCGACAAGCGCTACATCTACTTCGCGATGGCCTTCGGGCTGAGCATCGAGCTGCTCAACATGCGCTTCCGGAAGAAGAACCCGGACGCGAAGCTATGATCAGGGCCGCTCTCAGGAGCGCTCGGACGAGACGTGAAGCCGGCTGAAGTCGCCGCGCGCGAGGTCCTCGCGCCGCATCGATATGGTGATCTCACCCTCGAGTCCGATGCCGTCGCCGCCGAAGGTGATCAGATTGACCCAGTCCTCCGGCGTGCCGCCTTCGTTGAAGGAAGCCTCCGTCTCGGGCCGGTCGTGCTGGACGAAGGGGCTCGAGTTCATGACGTGCGTGGCGTCCTGCTCGCGCGCCAGCTCGAAGTAGCTCTGCGCTCGTGGGCCATACTGCATGCCGTCGAGGAACTCACCGATTGGGGTTCCCTTCGGATAGGCCACGGACTGCGCCCGGGGCAGCACGACCATGGGTTCGAAGCTGAGGAGGCGCGACCGGAAGGGCTCGATGAGATCCGGGTCCGAGAACTCCTGCCCGCGTCGATAGGCGTGGCGCCGCAGGGCGCTCGCGGGGACCGTCGTGAGGAGCCCGATGACGTTCTGAGCGGTGACGCAAAGCAGCTCACCGATGAAGAGGCTGAGCAAGCCCGTCCGGGGCAGGAAGCGCTGATGCGGCTCGACGAAGTTGAGCTGGCCGAGAAAGACCCAGGGCCGGCCCGTCGGATCCGTTGGAGCGTCGACGCCGTCCGGAAGGTCCGGCCCGCCCCCAACGCGCGAGGCCCCGAGCGGCGGGGGCTCGCGATGAGGCCGCTCGTGCACGGCCACACCCGCGAGCGCGTACCGCACGATGTCTTCCACGTGCTCCCCGAGGCCCCACTCCCGGCTTGCCTCACGAAGACGTGCTTCGAGCGCGGGGTGGCTCGTGACGCGGAGGCCTAGGGGATCGGTGTCGGACATGGCGGCTCATGGGCAGGCGCGACGCTCGCTCGAAGCGCCGCACGCGGCGGAAGGACCCGGGGTTCAGCGGGCGTTCCCAGCACACTCAAGGCCGCTCCGTCCACTCGCTGACGAGGAGGAAACGCCTCGCGTCGCCGAGGAGGTTCCGGTTGACGACGCGGCCACGGACGCGCTCGAGGCGGTCCGGGCGCGCCGGGTCGCAGGTTGGCGGGAGGTCGCAGGCGTCGGCCCAGCACGCCCAGTGAAGGCGGCCGTCCGGCTCCTCCCCAGCGATGCCGCCGCCGCGGATGAACGACTCGCGCGCCGCAGGCGGCCAGGGCGGGTCGTCGCCGAGGTCGAGGCCCGGCGACGTGAATCCGACCAGGGGCACGAACCGGGCCTCGCAGCGCATGCCGAGGACCGTCGCGCACAGGCAGTCTTCGCACGCGGTGTCGACGTCGAGGCCTGCGGCCGGGACCTCGAAGAGGCGACCGGCGAGCCCCGGGCCGCAAAGCTCGGCCGGGTCGGTGATGGGAGCCACCGAATCGCAGCTCGGCAGCGCCTCCGCGCACGGGGCCCAGCTGAAGCGGCGAGCGTCCCGTTCGTCCACGAGGAAGCACCGCTCGCGCTCCGGAACCCAGACGTAGGCCGTCGCTTCGAACGGGTCGCCACCGGACGAGGCGCAGGCGAGTTGGGTGGGGGAGTCGGTCGAGGTCTGGACCGGGGGCCCCGCGAAGCAGGAAACCGCGTCGGTCGCGATTCCAAAGACACCCGCGCACCCCTCGGG
>JBCDGX010000492.1:0-4923 GCA_038750805.1 Myxococcota bacterium | reverse complement strand
GCTTCGACGTCACGCCCTGCGGCGGGACGCATTGCACGCGGACGGCCCAGGTCGGGCCCATCCGCCTCCTCGACGCGCAGAAGCATCGGGGCGGGCTCCGCGTGACCTTCACCTGCGGCCGCCGGACGCGCCGGGTGCTCTACGGCGAGGCGAACGCGCTCCGGGAGCTCGCGCGACGCTTCAGCTGCGCGCCCACGGACGTCCCCGACGCCGTGCGCAAGCTCGACCGGCAGCTCAAGGACGTGCGGGACGCGCTGGGGTCGGCGCGCGCGGGCTGGGCGGAGGCCCTCGCCGAGGCGCTGGCCAAGGACGGGAGCGACCCGCTCGTGCGCGTGCTCGAGGGCCTCGACCGCGACGCGCTCCGGGGCGTGGCGATGCGCCTGGCCCAGGGGAGCCGCCTCGTGGCGCTCGCGGCCCCAGGCGCCGATGGGCTGGCCGTCGTGATCGCCCGCGGGGCGGAGGGCGAGGAGGATTGCGGTGCGCTTCTCCGCGCGATCACGGCCGAGGCCGGAGGCGGCGGCGGCGGACGCCCGGCGCGCGCCGAGGGCAAGCTCCCGGCGGGCGCGGACTGGCCGACGCTCGTCTCCCGCGCCCTCGTGAGCTAGCAGAGGCCGCGAGGGCGCTACTTCGGAGGCATGCGGAGCGCACCGTCGAGCCGGATCACCTCGCCGTTGAGGTAGCCGTTCTCGACGATGTGCACCGCGAGGGCCGCGTACTCTGCCGGATCGCCGAGGCGCGAGGGGTTCGGGATGCCCGCCGCGAGGGCCTGCCGGACCTCCTCGGGGAGCGAGGCGAGCATGGGCGTGTCGAAGGTGCCCGGCGCGATGGTGCAGACCCGAACGCCGACCTTGGCGAGGTCCCGGGCCACGGGGAGCGTGAGGCCGACGACGCCGCCCTTCGACGCCGCGTAGGCCGCCTGGCCGATCTGCCCGTCGTAGGCGGCGATGGAGGCCGTGTTGATCACGACGCCGCGCTCGCCGTCGATGGCCTCGCCCGCGCTCATCGCGCCGGCCGTGAGCCGGAGCACGTTGAAGGTACCGACGAGGTTGATGTCGATGACCTTTTGGAAGAGCTCGAGGGGGTGCGGCGTCCCGTCGCGCTTCAGCGTGCGCGCGGCCCAGCCGACGCCCGCGCAGCTCACCGCGATGCGGAGCGAGCCGAGCGCCTTCGCCGCGTCGATGGCGGCCTGGACCTCGCCCTCGTCGTGCACGTTCGTCTTCTGGAAGACGACCCCTTCCCCGAGCTCGGCGGCGAGGGCCGTCCCCTTGTCCTCGTTCAGGTCGACGATGACGGCCTTGGCGCCCTTCGCCACGAGGGCCCGCAAAGTCGCCTCGCCGAGGCCCGAGGCCCCGCCCGTCACCAGCGCCACGCTTCCTTCGATCTGCATTCGCGATTCTCCTGAATCGGCATTCGGCGCGAGTGCGAAGGCCCCGTCCATGCGCTCGCTCTCAGGGTGAGCGGGCGCCGTGCCCCGGGGTGGACGGCCTGCTAGGCCCTTGCACCGGGAGGGGTGCCGGCGCCGTCGCGCTGCGCCCGCTTCGCGACGGCCGATGCTCTTCCACAGCCTCGACTACCTCTATTTTCTCGGGCTGGTCGTCGCGGCCTATTGGGCTCTCGTGCGCCGCGAGGGGGCGCGCGTCGTCGTCCTCTTCCTCGCGAGCTGCCTCTTCTACATGGCGTGGCGGCCCGAGTACATCGTGCTCATCGGGGGCTCGACGGTCCTCGACTTCGTGGCCGGCCGGCGCATCCACGAGGCCACGGCGGAGCGCACGAAGAAGGCCTGGCTCGGCGCGAGCCTCGCGGGGAACCTCGGGCTCCTCTTCACCTTCAAGTACTACAACTTCTTCGCCGTCGAGCTGAGTGAGAGCTTCGCGGAGCTGGGGCTGCCGCTGAGCCTGCCCTTCCTGGAGATGGCGCTCCCCGTGGGCATCAGCTTCTACACCTTCCAGACGCTCAGCTACACCATCGACATCTACCGCGGGAAGCTCGAGCCGACGCCGAGCTTCTTCCGCTTCGGCGCCTTCGTGACCTACTTCCCGCAGCTGGTGGCGGGACCGATCGTTCGTGCGTCGGAGCTCCTTCCCCAGCTCACGGGGACGCCGAAGACGGACCTGACGAAGGTCAGCCGCGGGCTCTTCTTGATCATGGTCGGCCTCGTGAAGAAGGTCGCCCTCGCGGACTACCTCGCGGTGAACCTCGCGGACCGCGTCTTCGACCAGCCCGAGCTCTTCACGGCGACGGAGGTCGTGGTCGCCCTCTACGCCTTCACCATGCAGCTCTACCTGGACTTCTCCGGGTACACGGACGTGGCGCGCGGCTCGGCGATGCTCATGGGGCTCGAGCTCCCGGAAAACTTCGACCGCCCCTACCAGGCCTCGAGCCCGGCCGAGTTCTGGCGCCGCTGGCACATGACGCTCAGCCGCTGGCTCCGCGACTACCTCTACTTCCCGCTCGGGGGTTCGCGCGTCGGCCCCGTGCGCGCCTACGTGAACCTCTTCCTCACGATGTTCCTCGTGGGCATCTGGCACGGCTACTGGGCGAACTTCGAGGTCTTCTTCTGGTACGCGCTGCTCCAGGCCTTCGCGGTCACGGGACACCGCTTCTGGCATCGCTGGCGGAAGCGTCCGCGGGACGCCGCGCGTTCCTTCGCCGAGGTGGCCAGCTTCGCCTTCCTCAACCTCCAGTTCGTCGTCTTCAGCCGCATCCTCTTCCGCGCGACGAGCATGGACAACGCGGCCGGCGTCTGGGACCGGCTCTTCAGCGGCACGAGCTCGATGGCCCAGGTGAGCGCGAGCGTCTGGATCGTGCTCGTCCTGACCTTCGTCGCTCACTACACGCCGAAGCGCCTCTACGTGAGCTTCGAGACCTTCTTCATTCGCCTGCCGGCGCCGACCCAGGGCCTCGTGCTCGGGACCGCCGGCGCGATCCTCTCCATGGTCGCGGCCGCCGAGGCCGTGCCCTTCATCTACTTCCAGTTCTGAGAGCGAAGTCCCCGAGACCGACGATGCCCGCGAAGACCCGGAAGCCGAGCCCCGAAGCCCGCGCCGCCCTCGACACGGCGGAGGCGCTTCGGCACGTCGGCGTGGTGGTCGCGACGATCCTCGGGATGCTCGTGCTCACCTACGTGGTGCCGGCCTTCCAGCGCTTCCGGCCCTGGCAGCCCGGGGATGCGGTGCCGCTCTCGAGCCTCTTCACGCCCGCGGAGGCGCTCTACGCCTTCGCCGGGACGGGCTCCCCGGGCGGCGAAGGCAACGGCGAGGAGCTCGGCGCGGCCGTGCAGCAGGCGCTCGGCGACGGCCAGGAGGACGCCCCGGCGGTCGGTCCGCTCGTGGAGATCCCCGCCAGCGTGTACGCGGGCATCGAGACGCACCTCGAGGACGAGGTCGGGGGGCTCGGGCCCTTCTACGAGGCGCTCCTCGCGACGGCGCGGCGCGAGCCCGGCGCGATCACGCGCGTCGCGCATTACGGCGACTCGAGCATCGCGACGGATCTGTGGACCTCGACCATGCGCGAGCGTCTCCAGCGTCGCTTCGGCGACGCCGGCCACGGCTTCGTACTGCTGGCGAAGGGGTACATGCCCTACCGGCACCGCGGCATCGAGACGGACGCCTCGGACGATTGGGCGCTCCGGGAGATCGTCCGGAACCACGACCCGCGGGACCAGCGCTACGGCTACGGCGGGGTCCAGTACCGCGGGCGACCGGGCTCCTGGGCGCGCTTCTCCACGGCGGAGCGCGGCGACCTGGGCACCGCGGCCTCGCGCTTCGAGCTCTGGTACCAGACCTACGGGCGCGGCGGCTTGGTGAAGATCGAGGTCGACGGCGAGGAGGCGCGCGTCGTCGACACGCGGGCCCCGGAGACCGCGGACGGAAGCCCGCCGCCGCTCGGCGATGGCGTGGAGGTCGTCGAGGTCGAGGACGGCGCGCACACCTTCGAGGTGCGCTTCGGGGGCCGGGGGCAGCCGCGCCTCTACGGGGTCGTGCTGGAGCGCGAGGGTCCCGGCGTGGTCTACGACTCCCTGGGGCTCGTCGGCGCCCGGGCGCCGCGGCTCCTGAACTACGAGCCCGGGCACATCGCCTGGCAGATCGCGAAGCGCGACGTCGACCTGCTGGTGCTCGGCTTCGGGGGCAACGAGGCGAGCGACGGGCTCACGGCCGAGCGCTACGAGGCGGACTACCGGCGGGTGATTCGCCGCATGCGCGCGGGGCGCGCGGACCTCGGCTGCCTCATCGTGGCGCCCCTCGACCAGGCGACGCGGGACGAGCGCGGGCGCGTCGTGACGCTGCCGAACGTACCGCTCATCGTGGACGCCCAGCGCCGGGCCGCGGCGGACGCGGGCTGCGCCTTCTTCGACACGTGGTCGGCCATGGGCGGCGAGGGCTCCATGGGGCGCTGGCTGCGCGCGAGCCCGCGTCTCGCGATGGGCGACCTTCGGCACGCGACGCCCGCGGGCTACGCGGTGGTCGGCAACCTCCTCTTCGAGGCGCTGATGGAAGGCTTCGCGAGCTACCTCGCGGGGCTCCCCGAAGAGGCCCGCGCCATCGCGACGCCGCCGAGCACGAGCGCGCCATAGGCCACGAAGACGGCGGCCCCGCCCCACGCGAGCGCTAGGCGCTCGAAGAGTGCGAAGGGCAGCTGGAGCGCCGCCGCGAAGGCGAAGGCCGGCTTCCCCGCGGCCAGCCGGCGCCCGGCGATCGCCGCCAGGCCCACGTGCAGGACGACCCGGGCGAGCTCGAAGGCGGCGCCGAGGAGGGCTTCCCTCGGCGCGCCGTGCCACCAGGCGTCGATCTTCAGCGCCACGCGACGCACCGCGTCCGGCCCGAGGCCGAGCCCCTCGAGATCGCCGTAGGTCCCGTCCCGAAAGACCAGGGCCAGCACGAAGACCCCGAGGGCGCCGGCCCCCGCGAGCGCGGCCGGCGCCCG
>JBCDGX010000491.1:0-4942 GCA_038750805.1 Myxococcota bacterium | reverse complement strand
TGCTCGGGCGCCATGTAGGCGGGCGAGCCGACGATGCACCCGGCGCGGGTCAGCTTCGGGCTCGCCGCTTCCTCCACCGGGTCGATGAACTTGGCGAGGCCGAAGTCCAGCACCTCCACGTGCTCCGAGCCGTCCGGGAGCGAGGTCAGGAGCACGTTCGAGGGCTTCAGGTCCCGGTGCACGATGCCCTTCTCATGCGCGTAGGCGAGGCTCTTCAGCACCTGCCGGAGCACCTCGAAGGCGCGCTCCGGGGCGAAGGGACCGCCGCCCTCCAGGAGGGCGTCGAGGTCCTCGCCCTCGACGAGCTCCATGACCAGGTAGGGCAGCCCCTCGGCGACGCCGAAGTCGACCACCGTGACGATGTTCGGGTGCCGGAGCCGCGCCAGAGTCCGCACCTCCCGCTCGAAGCGCTGGCGCTGGAGCGCGAGCTCGCGATGCTCCTCGAGGAGGACCTTCACCGCCACGGGGCGGTCGAGCTTCAGGTGCGTGGCTCGGTAGACGCGGCCGATGCCGCCCTCGCCGAGCAGGGCGTCGACCCGGTAGCGCTCGCCCAGCACCTCGCCGATGAGGCGCTCGGGGAGCCGGGGAATCTCGCCCGAGACGGGCTCGTCGCGGCTGCCATCGCTGCGCTGCGCACTCCCGCTCATCGGCCGGAGCTTAGCGCGAGGTGCCCGGCGCGGAAGAAGACGAAGCGGTCGCGGGC
The DNA here is from genome assembly GCA_038750805.1 of Myxococcota bacterium. Lineage (GTDB taxonomy): Bacteria > Myxococcota_A > Polyangia > Polyangiales > Houyiibacteriaceae > CALCTH01. Next base: position 4,239 of record JBCDGX010000491.1, on the reverse strand, counting down.
TCGCGCCGCCTCAGTTGTCGTCTTCGACGCGCCGCCGCGCGCGCTTCTTGTCGCCCTGCCGTCGCTTGTCCTCGAGGCGCCGTCGCTTCGCGCCGCGGGAGGGCCGGGTGGCCCGCCGAACCTTGGGCGGGGTCAGGGCTTCGAGCACCAGGGCCCGGAGCCGGGCCCGCGCGGCCTCGAGGTTCGCCGATTGCGAGCGCGCGCCGTCGCTCTGCAGGGCGATGCGGCCCTCGGCGTCGAGGCGGCTCGGCCCGGCCAGCTCGCGCACGCGCCGCTTCACCGCGTCCGAGAACGCCTCCGTGCCCTCGAGGTCGAAGCGAAAATCGACCTTCGTGGCCACCTTGTTCACGTTCTGCCCGCCGGGACCGGACGAGCGCACGGCGGTCCAGCTCATGTCCCCGGCGGGGATCGTGATCCGGTCCGTGATGCGGAGATCGTCCATGGCGCGCGCAGGCTCGCGGCGCGATCAGACGTTGAAGCTCGAGCCGCAGCCGCAATCGCCGGTGGCGTTCGGGTTCTCCCACTTGAACCCGTAGCCCATGAGCCGCTGCTCCCAGTCGAGCACGCCCCCGGCGAGGAGCTCGAGGCTGCGCGGATCGACGACGATGCGGAGCCCGTCGAAGTCCCAGACCTTGTCCTTCTTCCGGACCTTCGTGGCGACCTCGTACACGTAGTAGTAGCCGCTGCAGCCGCCGCCCTTCACGCCCAGGCGGAGCCCGTAGACGGGGCCCTCGGCGTCGGCGGACCAGTCGACGAGCTGCTTCTTGCCCATGGACGCGGCCTTGGGCGTGACGGTGATGTTCGGCGCCTCGACGCTCAGCGGCGCGTCGGCGAGCACGGGTCCGGTCTGGGCCATGGGAAGCGTCATGACGGTCTCGTTCTAGCGCTAGGACCCGTCCGTACCAAGGAGCGTTACCTCAGAAGCCGGCTCACCAGTCGAGGGTCTCACCCCGAAGGCGCCACTCCGGCGAGCGCTCGCGGAGCTCGCCGACGGCCGCCTCGACGGCGCGGGCCACCTCGTCGACCTGCTGGCGGTCGTTGCTCCGACCGAGCCCGAAGCGGAGGGAGCCCGCGGCCTGCTCGCGGGGGACACCCATGGCCCGGAGCACGTAGCTGGGCTCGACGCTGGCGGAGGAGCACGCCGCGCCGCTCGAGATCGCCACGGCCTCGTCCAGGGCGAGCATGAGCGCCTCGCTCCGGACGGCCTCGAAGGCGAGGTTCAGGTTGCCGGGATGCCGGGCCCCGCCGAGGTCCGGCCCGAAAACCGTCACGCCCTCCAGCCGGCCGAGGCGGGCGGCGAGCTCGTCCCGCAGCGCGCGGAGACGTTCGGCCTCCGCCGGCCCCTCGTCGGCCTGGAGACGCGCGGCCGCGCCGAAGCCGACGATGAGCGGCACCGGGAGCGTCCCCGAGCGCATGCCCCGCTCGTGCCCTCCTCCGTCGAGTTCGGCCACGACGGCGGCGCGCCGGCCCCCGCGCTTGGGCACGACGAGCGCCCCGACGCCCTTCGGCCCGTAGAGCTTGTGCGCCGAGAGACTGATGAGGTCCGCGTCGCCGACATCGAAGGGGACGTAGCCGAGGCCCTGGGTCGCGTCGCAATGGAAGAGCACGCCGCGCTCCCGGCACGCGGCGCCGATCGCGGCGACGTCGTTCACGGCGCCGACCTCGTTGTTGCAGAGCATCACGCTGACGAGCGCGACGGGCGGTCCCTCGTCGAGCGCGGCGACGACCTCCGCGGGATCGACGCGTCCGTCGCGGCGGCCCTCCAGCCAGCGGAGCGCGAAGCCCTCGCGCTCGAGACGGCGCGCGGAGTCGACGACGGCCTTGTGCTCCGTGCGCGGCACGACGAGGCGCGAGGCCCCGTGGCGCTCGCGGACGAGGCGTGCGCTCCCCTTGAGCGCGAGGTTGTCCGCCTCCGTCGCGCCGCTGGTGAAGACGACGTCCTCGGCCCGGGCGCCGACGAGCGCGGCCACCTCCGCTCGCGCCACCTCCACGGCCTCGCGGGCCTGCCGGCCGAAGGCGTGGCTCCGGCTGGCGGCGTTCCCGAAGCGCTCCGTGAAGTAGGGGAGCATGGCCTTCAGGACCCGCGCGTCGACCGGCGTGGTCGCGTGGTGGTCCATGTAGACGGGCGGCACGTGGGGAGTCTGTGGCGCCCGGTACGGCGGAGCCAGCGGCGACCGTGGCCCGCGCCGGCTCAATCGCGCGTTCGGAACACGCCGCGGGCCAGGGGATCGGCGGCGGCGTCCAGGCGGATGCCCGTCTCGTTGGCCTGCCAGTCGCCGGCGGCGATCAGCTCGACCACCGCGCCGCGGGGGAAGGGCTCCACCGGGGTGAGCCGAAACCCGTAGATCAAACCGCTCCCGGGGAGGAAGGCGCCCTCGAAGTCCTCGAAATAGCCCGGGCGGAAGAGATCGAGGTCCCGGCGGAGGAGCGCGAAGGTCGTCGGATCCGTCGCGTTCAGGACGCGCTCCTCGCCGTCGACGATCAGCGTGAGCGTGCCGACGTCCGAGCGCATGGGCGTGTTGAAGAGGAGGAAGATCGACGTGCTCGTGCGCACGTCCCGGCTGCCCGAGACCGGGGTGACCTCGAGCAGGCAGGGCGCCATGCGGCAGCGCATGAGGTCCGGACCGAGGGGAGGCCCGAGGTCGATCCCCGCGTCCGGCGTCCCGAGGTCCACGCCGACGTCCGGCGTCCCGAGCTCGACGGGCGGCCGCCCCATGTCCACGAGCGGCATGTCGACGGGCGGAACACCGAGATCGTCGGGCCCCGGGTCGCCGAGGTCCGGCACCGGAAGGCCCCCATCGGGCGCCGGCGAGGCCATGTCCCGCGCCGGCGCGTCCCCCTCCGCCTCGCCCGTGACCACGGAGGCGTAGCAGCCGCTCAGCACCGCCAGGCACCCGATGCCCCAGCCCCAAGACCCTCGTCTCACGGCGCGAGTCTACCCCGCGCCCTCGCCGGCGCGATTGACGGCTCCGGCGCGGCACTCTACATATGGGACCGCTGCGGTGCTCTTTGCGCGCAAGCTCACGAAATGCTTCGCATCTCCAAGCTCACGGACTATGGCGTCGTGCTCGCCTCGCACCTCGCGACCCTCGACGGGCCGCGGAGCGTGCGCGAGCTGGCAGACGATACGGCCGTGCCCCAGCCCACGACGGCGAAGGTCCTGAAGGCGCTTGCGAAGGGCGGCATCGTGAGCAGCACGCGTGGCGCGCACGGCGGCTACGCCCTGGCCGCCGCGCCGGCGGACATCAACATCGCCCAGGTCATCGCGGCGCTCGAGGGGCCCATCGCCGTCACCGAATGCACGGACGACACGAGCGACGATTCGTGCAGTCACGAGGACCATTGCGGCGTCCGCGGGAACTGGCAGCGCATCAACGCCGCCGTGCATACCGCCCTCGAGGCCGTTTCCCTCGCCGACATGGCGCAGCGCGCCGAGGCCCCCCTCATCACCCTTTCGCTCAGCGCGGCCGACGCCGACGCCGCCCGCCTTTCGCGTCACTGACGCTCCGCCCCCGAGATCCAGAGAAAGCGATCCATGGCCACCGCGACCCAGGAAATCGACGAGGTCCTCAAGCGCCGCTACGACGCCGGCTTCGTCACCGACATCGAGCAGGAGTACGCGCCGCCGGGGCTGAACGAGGACATCGTTCGCTTCATCAGCGCCAAGAAGAACGAGCCCGAGTGGCTCCTCGAGTGGCGCCTCAAGTCCTTCCGCCACTGGCTCCGCATGAAGGAGCCGCGGTGGGCGAACATCGACTACCCGGACATCGACTACCAGGCGTACAGCTACTATGCGGCGCCGAAGTCCGACGCGGACCGGCCGAAGAGCCTCGACGAGGTCGATCCGAAGCTCCTCGAGACCTACGAGAAGCTCGGCATCCCCGTGCACGAGCGCGAGGTGCTCGCCGGCGTGGCCGTCGACATGGTCTTCGACTCGGTCAGCGTGCACACCTCCTACAAGGAGCGCCTCGCCGAGGCCGGCGTGCTCTTCATGAGCATCTCCGAGGCCGTCGCGGAGCACCCGGAGCTGGTCAAGAAGTACCTCGGCACCGTGGTGCCCTACTCGGACAACTACTTCGCCACGCTCAACAGCGCGGTCTTCAGCGACGGCTCCTTCGTCTACATCCCGAAGGGCGTCCGCTGCCCCATGGAGCTGAGCACCTACTTCCGCATCAACGCGGAGATGACGGGGCAGTTCGAGCGCACGCTCATCGTCGCCGACGAGGGCTCCTACGTGAG
>JBCDGX010000490.1:0-4946 GCA_038750805.1 Myxococcota bacterium | reverse complement strand
CCCTCGCAATCGGAGCCGCTGGCCAGGCCCTGGCGGTCCGCGCCGGTCCAGACGCCGTTGCTCTCCGGCGCCTCCGCGCCGTCGGCGAAGTAGCGCACGGGGGCGCGCCACGCCGCGTCGAAGACGTCCTCGTGGCCCCGGAGCACGATGGGGAGCCCGCGCGCGTCGAGGATCGCGCGCCCACCGTCCGGGAGGATGCCGCGGCCGCAGCCCTCGGCTTCGAGGCCGTGCACGCCGAGGGCGCGGCAGCTCGCGTCGGTCTCTCCCTCGTGGCCGAGGTAGGCGACGAAGGTGCCGCGGAGCCCGGCCTCTTCGGCCTCGCGGCGGCAGACGGCGTCGCCGGCGAAGACGCCGACGTCGTCGGGATCCTCGGTCCAGGAGCCGAGGTCGCCGGGGCCGCTCTGACGGGTCACGAAGGCCACGCGCGCGCCGGTGCCGAAGGCGAGGGTCGACGACTCGACCGAGCCGCCGGCGCTCTCGATGCGCGCCGTGAACACGTACTCGCGGGAAACGTGGGGCCGGTCCAGGATGAGCCGGAGCATGTGCGCGTCGATGCTCTCCTGCGAGAGCACGGCGATGGCGGGCGCCTCGGTCTCGCCGACGGGCTCGATGGTCACGCTCACCTCCGCCGGGTCCACGGGACCGTCGAAGACGGCGATGGCGCGGCCGTAGTCGAGAAAGCCCGTCCGGCGCTCGAGGAGCCGCGCCCTCGGGGCCGGCGTCTGCCCGCCGCCGAGGTCGTCCGGCGTGCCGGCGTCGAGCACCGGCGGGGTGCCGGCGTCCGGGACAGGCGCGCCGAGGTCCGGTGCGGGCCGGCCGAGGTCCGGATCGGCCACGCCCCCATCGAGCGCGGGGCCGGGGGCCGGGAGGGTGAGGGCGCTCTGGTTGCAGGCCATCAGGAGGAGGAACGGGAGCAGGCGGGTGGACATGACGTGGTCTCGGGTTCGGAGGTCCTCGACGACCGAGGACTCCCGAGACGTGCACCCCCCGCGTGGTGCCCAGCGTGGGAAGCTCCGTTGAAAGCGCGGGCCCTCGCGGCGGCCCGGGCCGACGCCGCTTGATGCGCGGGGCGTCCCCCGCTACTCCAAACAGCCTGATGGACCGAGAGCCCATGACCCCCGCGGGCCACGCCCGCCTCAAGGAAGAGCTGGCGAAGCTGAAGGCGGAGATGCCCAAGATCTCCGAGGAGATCGGCATCGCCGCGGACCACGGGGACCTCAAGGAGAACGCCGAGTACCACGCGGCCCGCGAGAAGCAGGGCATGGTCGTGGCGCGCATGGCGGACATCGAGGACCAGCTCGCGCGGGCGGAGGTCATCGACCCGACCAAGCTCGGCGGCGAGCGGATCAAGTTCGGCGCCATCGTCGAGCTCGAGGACGTCGACTCCGGCAAGGCCGTCACTTACACGATCGTCGGCCGCGCCGAGACGGACGTCTCCGCCGGGCTCATCAGCGTGACCTCGCCCGTCGCTAAGGCGCTCATCGGCAAGGAGCCCGGCGACGAGGTGAAGGTGAAGGTGCCGGGGGGCCTCCGCACCTACGAGATCGTCGACGTCGGCTGGTACGGGGGCTGAGTGGGCCAAGGCGCCGCCCCGCGCCGGGCGCTCCTCGCGGGGCTCGCGCTCGCCGTGGCCGAGGCCATCGTCGTGCTCGCGACCGGCGAGGGGACGAGCGACGCGACGCTCCGCTACGCCGTGGCGGCCATGCCCGTCGTGATGGCCGTCGTGCTCGTCGTGGCCGGAGCCGAGGGCCTGGCCAGCCTCGCCGGGGAGAACGTGGAGGACGCGCGGCTCATCCGGGCGCGGCTCTGGGGCGGCATCGTCGGCGGAGCGGCGGCGGTGCTCGTCTGGGCGGCCGAGCACCAGGCCGGGGAGAGCCTCCGGGAGGCGAGCTGGCTCGAGATGGGCGCGGTGCTCGCGGCGGTGCTCGTCGGGCTCATGGCCGCGCGGGTCGTGCGGAGCCTCGACGCCTGGCGCCGCCACGGCTGGCGGGTTCCCTTCGCGCTCCTCGTGCTCGGCCTCGTGGCCGTGGTCGCCGGGAGCCTCCTGCCGACGCGCTTCTGGCCCGCGGCGCGCTGGACCCTCGAGTTCCTCGGGACCCTCGTCGTCTACCTCGCGGCGCAGCGCGCGCCCCTGGGCCCGCCGAGCGACGGGGGGCGGCGGGCGAGCTGGGCGGCGGCGACGATCGTGCTCGGCCTCGCGGTGGTCGGCTTCGGCGCGCTCCTCGCGGCGCCCGCGGGCATCCGGCAGGCCGCCGAGCGGGCCCCGCTCACCGGTCCGCTCCTCGCGGCGACGCAGGGCTGAAGGCAACGAGCGCGCGACGGCGCGCGCTCGTTTCGGACGGTGCGGCGCGGCTCGTGGTAGCGACGCTCGAGGCGTCTATGCCTCGAAGGAGGAGCTGTGGAGGATTCGGAGCTGGAGTGGTTCGCGGCAAACCTCGGCGAGGCGCTCGAGCTGGAGCTCCCCGAGCCGGTGCTCTCGCGTGAGCTCCGCGAGCTCTACCGAAAGGCGCACCAGGACTCGCTCGACACGCGCGTCTATCTCCGGAACCTGCTCCGCCTGCAGGCCGAGCTCATCAAGCTGCAGACCTGGATCCAGCACACCGGGAAGAAGCTCCTGGTGATCTTCGAGGGCCGGGACGCGGCGGGGAAGGGCGGCGTCATCAAGCGCATGACCCAGCGCCTCGACCCGCGGAGCTGCCGCGTGGTCGCGATGCCCAAGCCGAGCGATCGCGAGCAGACCCAGTGGTACTTCCAGCGCTACGTCTCGCACCTGCCGGCGGGTGGCGAGATCGTCCTCTTCGATCGCAGCTGGTACAACCGCGCCGGCGTCGAGCGGGTGATGGGCTTCGCCTCGGACGACGAGGTCGAGGAGTTCTTCCGCTCCGTTCCCGAGTTCGAGCGCATGCTCGTCCGCTCGGGGATCACGATCATCAAGTACTGGTTCTCGATCACCGACGAGGAGCAGCAGCTTCGCTTCCTCATGCGCATCCACGACCCGATGAAGCAGTGGAAGCTGAGCCCCATGGACCTCCAGTCGCGCATTCGCTGGGAGGACTACAAGCGGGCCAAGGAGGAGATGTTCGAGCGCACGAACATCCCGGAGGCGCCCTGGTTCATCGTCGAGGGCAACGACAAGAAGCGCGAACGCCTCAACTGCATGGAGCACCTCCTCTCGCAGATCCCTTACGAAGAGGTCCCGCAGGATCCCATCGAGCTCCCGGAGCGTCGCTACGACCCGGAGTACGAGCGCAAGGTCCTGCCGGACGAGCTCTACGTGCCGAAGATCTACTGAGGAGACTCCAAGAGCACATCGATCTCCGGCGCGTCGGCCGTCTGGGCGAGCAGCGATGCGCGCAGCTCCGCGAGCCCTCGGACCCGGGGCACGGGCAGGTCGGCGCTCCAGTTGCCGTACCAGCAGGCGAGGCGAGTGCCGCGCGACGCGAGGTCGCGCAAGGCACGGAAGAGAGGCACGTCGTCGACGGGCGCCCCGTCACGATAAGCCTCGTAGAGGGCGAAGGTGAGTGGGTCGGCCTCGCCCTCCTGCGGGTCCACCAGCATGTGGCACGCTTCCGGGCGCGCGCCGGCGAACCAGTGCCGCTGTGCTTCGCGTTCGTGCCCACGCAGGGGCCGCAGCCGCGTGCCCGACGGCGCCGCCCAGCGTTCAGGAACGTCCACCAGAAGGACGAACTGGGTCATCAGGAGCGAAGTCTGGATCCGGAAACGGAAAAAGGCCCGCGGGGCGAACCCGCGGGCCTTCTTCGCGTGCGCTAGGCCGGACTCAGAAGTCCATGCCCGGGGCGCCGTGGCCGTGGCCATCGGCCGCCTTCTCCTCCTTCGGGAGCTCGGCGACGAGCGCCTCGGTCGTGAGCATGAGGCCCGCGACGCTGGCGGCGTTCTGGAGCGCGGAGCGGACGACCTTGGTCGGGTCGATGACGCCGGCCTTGATGAGGTCCTCGTACTTCTCGGTGCGCGCGTTGAAGCCGTGGCCGCCCTTCGAGGACTTCACCTCGTTGACGACGATGGAGCCCTCGAGGCCCGCGTTCGCCGAGATCTGGCGGAGCGGCTCCTCGACGGCGCGGCTGAGGATGTTGACGCCGACCTTCTGCTCGTCGGTCTCGGTCTCGAGCTTGTCGAGGCCGCTCTTCGAGCGAAGGAGCGCCACGCCACCACCGGGGACGATGCCCTCCTCGACGGCCGCGCGGGTCGCGTGGAGCGCGTCCTCGACGCGCGCCTTCTTCTCCTTCATCTCGACCTCGGTCGCAGCGCCGACCTTGATCACGGCCACGCCGCCCACGAGCTTCGCGAGGCGCTCCTGGAGCTTCTCGCGGTCGTAGTCGCTGGACGTCTCCTCCACCTGGCGGCGGATCTGGTCCATGCGGCCCGAGATGTCCTTCTTCTTGCCGGCGCCATCGACGACGGTCGTGTTGTCCTTGTCGATGAGGATGCGCTTGGCCTTGCCGAGGTCACCGAGGGTGACGTTCTCGAGCTTGATGCCGAGGTCCTCGCTCACGACCTGACCACCCGTGAGGATGGCGATGTCCTTGAGCATCTCCTTGCGGCGGTCACCGAAACCCGGCGCCTTGACGGCGGCGACCTTCAGCGTGCCACGAAGGCGGTTCACGACGAGCGTCGCGAGGGCCTCGCCCTCGACGTCCTCGGCGATGATCAGCAAGGGCTTGCCCGACTGCACCACCGACTCCAGCAAGGGCAGCATCGGCTGCAGACCGGACAGCTTCTTCTCGTGCAGGAGGATCAGCGGGCTCTCCATGTCCGCGACCATCTTCTCGGCGTCGGTCACGAAGTAGGGAGAGAGGTAGCCGCGGTCGAACTGCATGCCCTCAACAACGTCGGTCTCGGTCTCAAGACCTTTGTTCTCTTCAACGGTGATCACACCTTCATTGCCGACGCGCTGCATGGCGTCTGCAATCTGGCTGCCGATCTCAGCT
>JBCDGX010000489.1:0-4951 GCA_038750805.1 Myxococcota bacterium | reverse complement strand
CGAACACCATCGTGTCCTCGTCCTCGTCGAGGCCGCGGGTGTCGTGCTCGGCCGTGTCGACCGCGGGGTCGACCTCCATGCGGAGCGTGTCCTCGTCGGTGAGGAGTGCGGTCTCGAGCGTGCGGAGGAGGGAGATCGCCGCCTCGCCGATGACCGTGCCGGGGCCGAAGATCTCCGCGGCGCCGGCGTCCCTCAGCGCCTCGTAATCGTCCGGCGGGATGACGCCGCCGACCACGACCATGATGTCCTCGCGCCCCTCGGCGGCGAGGGCTCCCTTGAGCTCGGGCACCAGCGTGAGGTGCCCGGCGGCGAGGGAGCTGACGCCCACGTCGTGCACGTCGGTCTCGCCGGCCTGGCGAGCGGTCTCCGCCGGCGGCTGGTAGAGCGGCCCGACGTCGACGTCGAAGCCGAGGTCCGCGAAGGCCGTGGCGATGACCTTCTGGCCGCGGTCGTGCCCGTCCTGACCCATCTTCGCGACCAGGATGCGCGGGCGCCGGCCGTGCCGCGCGGCGAAGCCGTCCGCCGCCTCGCGCGCCTTCTCCACGGCTTCGTCGCCGCTCGCTTCGCTCTGGTACACGCCCTGCACCGTCTGGATGGAGGCCTCGTAGCGGCCGAAGACCGTCTCGAGGGCGTCGCTCATCTCGCCGACCGTGGCCCGCGCCCGCGCGGCCTCGATGCTCAGGCCGAGGAGGTTCCCCTCGCCGCTCTCGGCGGCCTTCGTGAGGGCCTCGAGGGCGGCGCGCACCGTGGCCTCGTCCCGCTCCGCGCGGAGCTTATGGAGGCGGGCGATCTGCGCGTCGCGGACGGCGCGGTTGTCGACCTTGAGGATGGGGATGTCCTCGGCCTCTTCCGGCGGATGCACGTTCACGCCGACGATGGGCCGGGCGCCCGAGTCGATGCGCGCCTGGGCCCGCGCCGCGGCCTCCTCGATGCGGAGCTTCGGGAGCCCGCGCTCGATGGCCTTGGTCATGCCGCCGAGGGCCTCGACCTCCTCGATGTGCGCCCAGGCCTTCCGGGCGAGCTCGTGGGTCAGGCGCTCGACGTACCAGCTCCCGCCCCAGGCATCGATGATCGCCGTCGTGTCGGTTTCGTGCTGGAGGTAGAGCTGCGTGTTCCGCGCGATGCGCGCGGAGAAGTCCGTGGGGAGCGCGAGGGCCTCGTCGAGGGAGTTCGTGTGAAGGCTCTGCGTATGGCCCTGCGTCGCGGCCATCGCCTCGATGGCCGTGCGCACGACGTTGTTGTAGACGTCCTGCGCCGTGAGCGACCAGCCGCTCGTCTGGCAATGCGTCCGGAGCATGAGCGACTTCGGGTTCTTCGGCGCGAACTGGCTCACGAGCTTCGCCCAGAGGAGGCGCGCGGCGCGAAGCTTCGCGACCTCCATGAAGAAGCTCGTCCCCATGGCGAAGAAGAAGCTGATGCGGGGCGCGAAGGCGTCCACGTCGAGGCCGTTCGCGATGCCCTTGCGGAGGTACTCGAGGCCGTCCGCGAGCGTGTAGCCGAGCTCGAGATCCTGCGTCGCTCCGGCCTCCTGCATGTGGTAGCCGCTCACGCTGATCGAGTTGAAGCGCGGCATGTGCTCGGACGTGTGCGCGAAGATGTCGCTCACGATCCGCATCGAGGGGCCCGGCGGGTAGATGTAGGTGTTCCGGACCATGAACTCCTTGAGGATGTCGTTCTGGATGGTCCCGGAGAGCTTCGCCTGCGGGACGCCCTGCTCCTCGCCGGCGACGACGTAGAGCGCCAACACCGGGAGCACGGCCCCGTTCATGGTCATCGACACGCTCATGCGGTCGAGGGGGATCCCGGCGAAGAGGATCTCCATGTCGAGGATCGAGTCGATGGCCACGCCGGCCATGCCGACGTCGCCGCTCACCCGCGTGTGGTCCGAGTCGTAGCCGCGGTGCGTCGCCAGATCGAAGGCGATGCTCAGGCCCTTCTGGCCCGCGGCGAGGTTCCGCCGGTAGAAGGCGTTGCTCTCTTCGGCGGTCGAGAAGCCGGCGTACTGGCGGATGGTCCACGGCCGCCGGAGGTACATCGTCGAGTAAGGGCCGCGGAGGAAGGGCGCGAGGCCCGGGGCGGCGGCGAGGTGGTCGAGGCCTTCGAGGTCGCCGGCGTCGTAGCGGGCCTTGACGGTGATGCCCTCGGGCGTCTCCCACGCGGCGCCGAGCGCGGGGGCCGGCGCGTCCCCGGCGGGGGCGTCGTCGAAGGCCAGCGCGGCGAAATCCGGAAGCTCGCTCATCCCGCGTTCTCCTCGGCGGGCACGGTCACGCCCAGCAGCGCGAGCGCCTTGTGGAGCGCTCCATAGAGGTTCGCGCCCCGATGGAGGGCGAGGTCGACGCCGACCCGGGACCAGGCGTCGGGCTCCGGCGGCGTGCCGGCGACGAGGACGACCCGCGCGCCCTTCGCCTTGGCGAGGGGCGTGAGCTGCGCGACCAGCGCCTCGTAGCGCGCGTCCGCGGCGCAGAGGGCGAGGGCCCGTGGCTCGCCCGGGGCCTTGGCGAGCGCGGCCTCGAGCACGGCCCCGGCGGCGGCCGGGTCCGGCGCGGCGTGGGCCTCGGCAGCGATCCCTCCGGCGGCGAGCACGCTTTCGAGCCAGGCCAAGCGGTCGCCGTGCTCCGGGAGGGGACCGACGTGGAGGACGAGCGCTGTCGGCCGCTCGGGATGCGCGTCGGCCGCCTCGCGGAGCGCCTCGAAGGGCGCGGCCCGGCGCGTGAGCCGAAGCGGCGCCGCGTGCAGGGAGGCGTGCCCCGAGCGGAGCACCGCCGCGAGGCTGAAGAGGTCGACGCCGACGCGCGCAGCCGCGAGGGCCCCCTCGGCGAGCTCGCCCGGCGCGCGGCCCGGCGAGGAGAGCAGCCGCGCGAAGGCCATCAGCGCCTCGTGGCGCGCCTGGGGGCGGGCGTCTCCGAAGGGGTTGCCGAGCTCGACCTCGACGGCCTCGAGATCGACGGGCTCGCGCTCGACGGGGCGCCCCTCGAGAGTCGGGTGCAGGCTGGCGCCGACGATGGGCTCGGCGACGGTCTGGAGGCGGCGCCGGCGCCGGGCCTGCTCCGCGTCGAGCTCCGCGCCGAGCACGCCCTCCCCGATGGCCCGCACGATGCCGCCGGCGGCCTCGATGGCGCGGAAGCGATCCCAGGCGTCCCGGGCGAGCGCGTCCGTGAGGCGCTCGAGGGCCCAGCTGCCGCCGGCCGGATCGTCGACGCGCCCGAGGCTCGCCTCGTCCCGCAGCACGAGCTGGGTGTTCCGGGCGACGCGCCGCGCCAGCGCGTCCGCCGGTCCGACGGCCTCATCGAAGGGCGCGCAGGCGATGGAGTCGGCGCCGCCCACGGCCGCCGCGAAGGTCTCCGTGGTGCGCCGGACCATGTTGTTCCAGGCGTCCGCGCGCGCCGCCGTGGTGGCGCTCGTGCGGGCGTGGATGAAGGCCCGGGACGCGCTCGCGCCGGCCGCCGTGACGGCCTTGGCCCAGAGCAGGCGGAGCGCGCGGAGCTTGGCGATCTCGACGAAGGCCTCGCCGCGCACACCGACGGCGAAGCGGATCTGCGCCGCCGCCTGATCCGGCGTGAGGCCGGCGTCCTCGACGAGCCAGCGCAGGTAGCTGACGCCCGTGGCGAGGGCCCAGGCGAGCTCCTGCGCCGGGGTGGCCCCGGCGTCGTGATAGGCGCGGGTCTGCACGAGCGCGCTGGCGACGCCGGGATGCTTCTCGACGCAGTGCCGGGCCAGCTCGACGAGGTCCCGGCGGGCACCCCCGATGCCGCTGAAGAGCGTGCCGCTCCGGAGCAGCGCCCCGACCGGATCGGCGCCGAGGCCCCCGCGGAGCCCCTCGACACCGCGAGACTCGGCCACGGCGAAGAGGGCCGCGGCGAGGCCGAGCGCGTCCGCTTCGGGCTCGAGCTGGATGGGGACCTTCGCGAGGTCGACGTGGGCGAGCACCGTCTCGAGGTCGCCCGGGGTGAGCACGCGGCAGCCGTGCTCGAGGCCCGCGACGAGCCAGACGGCCTCCGCGCCCCGCGCGAGGTCGTCGCGGAGGGCCGCGGCGGTCACGTCCATGCGCGGGTCGGCGAACTCCTGGCAGACGAGCCAGGCGCCCCGGCCGCGGCCCCGAAGGCCCTCCGGGAGGGCGCTCGGTCCGTCGAAGGCGACGGGGGGCACCCGGAGGCCCGGAGCGAGCTCCCGGGCGAGGTCGTCGGGGTCACGCCCCTTCAGATCTGCGCTGACCTTCGTGCGCCAGGCCGCCTCGTCGGCAGCGGCGAATCCCTCCGTGAAGCTCAGCTCGCTCATGGGGTCCTTCGAGGCCATCCAACTTCGAGGATTTAGACCGCGCCCGTAGCGGTTTCAAGGACCGCGAGAGCCCGCGTAGGGGCGAAAGCCCTCGCCTCCCGGACGGCGCCGGAGGGTCCGAAGCTGCGCCTCGGGGTAGGCGTCCGGGCTCTCGGCCGAGAGGCGTTCGCGGATGAACCCGACGATGGTGGCGCGCGCCTGGCGCCCGAGCGCGTCGCTGCTGCACTCGCGCCAGCGCTCGAAGAGCGCCTCCCGGCGCGCCGCGGCCGGGCGCCCCGGGCTTTCCCAGAGGCGCGCGAGGTCTCCGCGCAGGCGGATCAGCGCGGCGCGCTGGTTTCGGGCGAGCGCCTGGCGTCCGAGGCGCTCCCGGAGCGCCTCGGTCTGCTCGAGGAACCAGCGGCGCTCGGCGCGATGGGGGTCGTTCCCGGCCCGGCGCTCGGCCCAGTTGGTGATGTCGAAGCGGAAGCCGAGCCCTTCGCCTCCGTCCGTGCCGTCCCAGCTCAAGCCCGGGCCATCGCTGAAGCGTACGCTGCCGTCCGGGGCGATGCGGGCGCCGATGGCCGGACCGCGCCACACGAAGGAGCCGTCGCGGCGTCGGCGAAGCTCGGGCGGGCCGCGGCGGTCGCGGCGATAGGAGGGCACGCCGGCCTCGAGCAGGTGGTTCTCGAGGCGCTCT
>JBCDGX010000488.1:0-4965 GCA_038750805.1 Myxococcota bacterium | reverse complement strand
CGGCGGTCTCGGCTTCTTCGGTGTTGCCGAGGCCGAGCTCGATGTAGCCCAGGAGCACGTGCGCCTCCGCGTTCCCGGGATCCAGCTCGAGGGCTGTCTCCAGGGTGGCGAGGGCACCGGGCACGTCGTTCTGGTCGTTGTACATCGAGCTGGCGAGCGCGAGCTGGCGGCGGGAGCGCTCGGCGTTCTGGGGGTCCGTGGTCGCCACGCAGGCGGTGAGCACCACGAGCCCCACCAGGCGGCGAGCCACCCGGAGCGTACGCGGCGCGCACGTCCCCGGGCTGGAGCCCGTGTTCATAGGCAAAAGGCCACGGACTTTCAAGGTTGATCCCATGATCTGGGGTCTCCCGCCCCCGGCTTCAGAGCGTGCCACCGCGGACCTCCTCCTTGCGTCCCAGGAGGTCGTAGAGGCTTCGCAGCGCCTGAAGGTCCGGGAGATGGATGCGCTCGTCGGCGATGCGGAGGTAGCCGCCATCGCGGAGCTGCTGCACGGCCCGCTTCACCGTGTCGACGTCGAGGCCGACGCGGCTCGAGAGCTCGAGCGGCGAAATCTGGAGTGTGCGGCCGCCGTCCGGCCCGGCGTCACCCTCGCCCGCGAGCCGGAGCAGCGTGTTCACGACCCGCGAGGGATGGTCCCGGAGCATCGCGTTCTCGAGCTGCTCCTCCGCGTCCCGGAGCCGGCGCACGAGCTGCTCCACGAGGCGCGACGCGACCTCCGCGTTGCCGGCGAGGAGCACGCCGAAGGTCTGCCGGTCGAGGGCGAGCACGGCGAGGTCCGTGAGCGAGACGGCGGAGGCGCTGCGCGTCGCGGCCGCGAGGAGCGCGTCCTCCCCGAAGAGGTCGCCGGGCCGGAGCACCGTCAGCGAGCGCTCCGTGCTCCGGATGCGCTTCACGAGGCGCACGCGCCCGTCCTGGACGAGGTAGCAATGCCCGGCGATCTCGCCTTCGGCGTAGATGGTCGCCCCCGCCTCGAAGGTCGCGCCGAAGCGCTCGAAGAGCTTCGCGCGCTCGGTCGCCTCGAGCTCCGGCATGGGCCGTGATTACCCGCTGGGGACGCCTCCGGCAACCGTCAGGGCCCGGTGCAGGCGGCGGTCTCGCGGGGCACGCCGGGGGGCGCCGGCTGGGCGAAGGCCGTCTCGTCCGGCACGCGCTCGAGGAGCTCGAGGTCTCGTACGCGGACCAGCGTATCCGCGCCGAGGTCCGGGTCGACGAAGCGCACGACGAAGGGCAGTGCCACGCCGCGCCCCTCGGGATCCGTCGGGTCCCGGACCAGCCGATAGTCGTCGAAGCTGGCCCGCCAGTCCGTGGAGCCATCGGCCCGGAAGAGCTCCGAGCGGACGAGGCGGAGGTGCTGCCCCAGGGGCTCCGCGTCCCGGTCGGCGGAGCGCGGGCGGAGCACGATCTCCTGGCGCTGCCCCTCGGCCTCGAGGGTGATCCGGTAGCCCTCCTCGGTGCAGCTCATCACCGGGTCCGGATCCGGGAGACGCGGCGTATCGCCGACGAGGAAGCGCGCGAGCTCCTCCCCCTCCAGCGTGATGCCGAGGAGCCGCCCGAGGTTCTCCGGGCACGAGGGCCCCTCGAGGAAGCGCCCCTCGCGCTGGTCGAGGAGCTGGAAGCGCTCGCCGTCGCTCGTGAGCGTCGCCGCGGGGCCGAGCTGGGTCATGGCGTCGAAGCGCACGCGGTCCGGCCGCTCGAGCAGGAGGAGCACGGTCCCGCGGATGCGGCCCTCGGGACCGCGCTGGTCGACGCGGGCCTCGGCCTTCAGCGCCCGCACCGTACGCCGGAGGCTCCGGTGCAGCCGGAGCGCCTGGGACGCGTCGCCGAGGGGCATGTTCGGGCAGCCGGGTGGCGGGCAGCCCCCGAGGAGCGAGAGGACGAGGACGCCGGCGCAGAGCAGGATGGGGGCGCGCATCGGCGGGAGCCTACGCTCAATCGACGATGCCCGCCGCGATGGCGAGCGCGAGCAGGGCCCCGGCGGCGAGCAGGCCCCAGAAGAAGAAGCGCGCGATGCCGCCGAGCTCGCGGGTGAGGGCGAGCCACTCGACGGCGCGCACGCGACCGGCGCCGTAGGTGCGCACGAGCTCCTCCCGGGCCTCGCGCCGCTCCTCGGCGTCGAGGGGATCGTGGCCGCTCAGGTGGTGCAGGTGGTGCTCGACCTCGTGGTCCAGGGTCTCGCGAAGCTCCGCCTCGACGTCGAAGCCGCCGGCCTCGTGCTCGCTCGCGAAGGTCCGGTAATAGACGGCGATCTGGAAGCGGTCGCGCGGGTCGTCCTCGTCGCCGGGGATGGGCAGGTAGGACCCGAGAAGCGGCGCGCCGGCGTCGTCGACGGGGGGCGTCCCGCCCTCCACGAGCAGCTCGAGGTTCGCGACGCCCCGAGCCGCGAAGACCTCGTCGGCGAAGCGACGCGCGAGGGCGGCGAAGGCGTCCATGTCCGGGAGCGAGGACGTCACCTCGGCCGCGCCGAAGAGCCGCTCCCAGGCCATGGGGTCGATCTCGAGCTCGCGCGTCGAGGGCGCCGGCGCGTCGTCCCGGGCGCCGCAGGTGCCGCAGACCACCGGAAGGGCCAGCCGGGGCGGATAGACGATGGCATCGAAGCCCGCCAGCACGACCTCGTAGGCTTCGTCCGGCGCGCGCTCGAGCCAGCGCGCGAGCGCGGCCGGCGCCCGCTGCCAGCGCCGCTGCTGGGCGATGCCGCGGAGCCCGAGCGCACGCACGAGGCGAGCGTCCACGGTCAGCACGTCGTCGCCGAGGCGCCGCCAGAGGGTGCGCGCGGCGGCCACCGTCGGGACCCGCATCTCGAGGGCCGCGAGGCTCGTGAGCGGCCGCGCCAGCGTCCGCACCGCCGGCGCGTCGCGCTCCGCGGCGAGCACGTCCGCCGGTGGGTCCAGGAGGGGCTCGAGGGGGGCCCCACGCCGCTTCGGGCGGATCGGCGCGTCGCAGTTCAGGCAGGAGAGCGGCGCCTCGGGCCCGGGCGCGAGCACGCCCGCCCGCTCCGCGAGGTCCCGGACGAGATGGAAGTCCGTGAGGGGAAGCGCCTCGACGTCGACGGGAGCGCCGCCCTCCCCTTCGAGACGCACGCGACCGGTGGCGAGCGCCGCGAGCAGCGGACCTGCGAGGGCCTCCTCGGGCCTGGCCTCGCCCGCGGGCCGGCCAGGGTCCAGGTGGACCTCGAGCCAGCCCTCGCCGCGATGGCGCCGGAGGCGATGCGTGCGGGCCCGACGACCCCTGCTCACGGCGCGGCGCTCATGGGACCCTGCAGACCGAGGGCGCTCAGCGGACGGGGTCGCGGGGCCCGTCGTTCAGCGCGCCGTCCTCGATCCAGCGCTCCATCGCCGGGAGGAAGTTCGCCGGGATGCTGCTCCCGCCGAGGGGCATGCGGTCCCCGCAGGAGATGGCGTCGCCGAAGCCGAACTTCTCGATGAAGAGCGACTCCTCGGGACGGTTCGGGACGATGAGCGTCCCGCCGCGGCCCTCGCAATCGTTGCCGGCCGCCGGCCGCATGAACATCTGCTCGTAGGCGGTGTCGGCGTCGCTGTAGTCGATCACCGCGTCCTCGAAGAAGGGGTTGCCGGGCATGTGGCATCCCTGGCAGCCGCCGCCGACGATCACCGTCTCGAAGATGGACTGCCAGTTGGGGTCCGGCGGGTCGACGGGCGCGCGGACGATGCACTCGCCGACGGTCTCGTTGCCGCAATCGGTGCCCGGGAGCACGTCCGTGGGCTCGCCGGCGATCACCGGCTCCTCGAGGCGCTCGACGACCGGCGCGCCGCAGGCGAGCCAGTCGCGCACGAGGCTCCGCGCCTGGGCACGCTCGTCGGGGTCGTCGGCGTAGAGCAGGGGGATGGGGTCCGCGTAGGTGGGGCTACCCGTCGTCTCGTCGACGGTCACGGTGCGGAAGTAGCGGCCCTCGGGGAACACGGCGCCGGGCTCGCCCGGGTCCGGCAACCCCGCCGGGGGCATGGTGCCCCGCTCGATCTCCTGGAAAGAGAGCTCACTCCAGCGAAAGAGCGTGGCCTGGCTCTGCCGGAGCCGCTCGACCTCCTCCTCTTCGCAGGCCGTCACCGACGTGCAGGCCGGCGCGACGTTGAAGTCGAGGCCCGCGGGGGCCAGGCGCCGCGCCGACGCGGAGATGTTCGGGCTGTGGCAGAAGCCGCCGTTGCCGCAGGACTGCTGCAGGATGGCCTGCCCCGCGAACATGGCGATGCCGTCGGAGGTGCCGCCGTCGTTCGAGAAGAAGACGATGTCACTGCGGACGGCCTGGTCGCGGGGACCGAAGGGGGGACACTCGCCCAGGTCGGTCGCGCAGGCGCCGCAGAGGACACCGACCGCCAGGAGCGCTCTTCCGAAGGTTGGCTCTCGCATCGCGTTGGCGCGGCGAGCATAACCGCATGCGCGGGGGAGCGCTCGGACGGCTTCGACGTAAGGTGCGTGGCTCGCCAGGGGGCCCGCGAGCTGATACGTCGGGGGGGCATGGGAGAGGTGCGCTGGGGGCCCGCGGTCGGCTCGCTTCGCTTCGGTCTGCGGGAGCCCGCCGGGGAGCTCGAAGCCGGCGGAACCGTTGCCCTCGAGCTCGTGGTCGAGAACCGGGGGAGCACCCCCGCGCAGGTCTTCGGGTTCCGGGAGGCGTACCCGCGCTCGCTCCGCGTCTCGCCTCCGAAGGAGCATCGCCCGTGGATTAGGGTCAGCTTCGCAGACGTGAAGGTGCTCCACGGTCCGGAGGCGTTCCTCCGGCTGGAGCCGGGGGCGCAGGCATCGACGGTGCTCGACCTCAGCTTCGCCTTCGATCGGCGCGGCGCCGGACGCTGGCCCATCGCCTTCGCCTACGACCCCGTCCGTGCGAGCGGTCGCCTCGAGGCCTGGGCGGCGCCGGAAGGCCAGGACGCCGCGCAGACGCCCGTCGTCGAGCTGATCGTCATCGCGCCGCGAACGCTTTCGGAGGCCGGCATCGACGCCGCCGCGGAGGCG
>JBCDGX010000487.1:0-4978 GCA_038750805.1 Myxococcota bacterium | reverse complement strand
GCGCCGCAGGCTCCGAGCGCGCTTCCGAGGAGCGCCGCGGCCATCCGAACGTTCATTCGCCAGCCCGCGCGCGCAGCAGCTCCACGCCCCCTCCGACGAGCGCGATGCCCACGATGACCAGCAGGAGCGCAGCGACGTAATCGTGACCCCGGAGGGCGCGCACACCGGCGAAGAGCGACGTGAAGGCCGCGAGCAGCATGGCCGCGCCGAAGGCATCCCGGAGGCGGTCCCCCATCACGTCATCCCGTAGTTCTTCAGCTTCTTGTGGAGCCCCTCGCGCGTGATGCCGAGCGTCTTCGCCGTCTGCGACTTGTTCCCGTCGTGCTCGGCGAGGGCCTCCCGGAGGATCTCCATCTCGATGGCCTGGATCTTCTCCTTGAGCGCTCCCTTGGGCTTCACCCGATCGATGATCGAGCCCTCGGCGTCGCGCACCCGCGCGCTCAGGTGATGTGGCATCACGATGGGATCGTCCTCGACCTGGATCACGAGGCGCTGCACCTCGTTCTCGAGCTCGCGCACGTTCCCGGGCCAGCGATACGCCTGAAGCTGCTCCATGGCGGCCTGCCCGAAGCCATCGACGCGCCGGCCGAATTCTTCGGCGTAGCGCCGGAGAAAATGCCCGGCGAGGAGCGGGATGTCCTCGCGCCGTTCGCGGAGCGGGGGGATGCGAATGGGGAAGACCTTGAGGCGATAAAAGAGGTCCTCGCGGAAGCGCCCCTCGCGCACCTCGGCCTCGAGATCGCGGTTCGTCGCGGCGACGATGCGCGTATCGACCTGCCGGGTTCGTCCCGCGCCCACGGGCCGCACCTCGCCCTCCTGGAGCACCCGGAGCAGCTTGGCCTGGAGCGCCATGGGCATCTCGCCCACCTCGTCGAGGAAGAGCGTCCCGCCATCGGCCAGCTCGAAGAGCCCCTTCTTGTCCTCGGTGGCGCCGGTGAAGGCTCCCTTCTTGTGCCCGAAGAGCTCGCTCTCGAGGAGGTTCTCCGGCAGCGCCGCGCAGTTCTGCGCGACGAAGAGCTTCTCCCGGCGCGGGCTGTCGTAGTGGACCGCGCTCGCGACGAGCTCCTTACCGGTCCCCGTCTCGCCTTCGATGAGGACCGTGACCCGCGTGCCGACGACCTTCCGCAAGAGGTCGAAGACCTCCTGCATGGCCCGCGCCTCGCCGATGATCCCGCCGTGGCGGCGCCGCTCCTCGCGCGCCTTCAGGTAGGTGTTCTCGTTTCGCTGGCGCTCCTCGGCCACGCGCAGGCGCCCGATGAGTCGCGCCCGCGCGAAACCCTGGCTCGCGGCCTGGGCGAGGAGCGCGAGCACCTCGAGGTCGTTCTCCTTGAAGAGCCCCTTCGCCGCCCGGTTGTCCACCTGGATGACGCCGAGGATCTGCTCGCCCTGCCAGAGCGGGACGCCGATGGTGGAGAGGATCTGCGCCGCCATCAGCGACGCCGTCTCGCCCACGTCCTTCCGCGCGTCCGCCGCGAGCACCGCCGCCCGCTCCCGCACGACCTTCTTGAACACGCTCCGCGTGATCGGGATGGACTCGCTCGCCCGGCCGGCGTCCCGGACGCGCGTTCCCATGGGCACGTAGCGCGAGCTCGCCGTCGAACGCCCGTCCTCGCCGGTCTCCCGGAGCGCGAGCGTCACGTGCGTCGCCCGGGGGAGAAAGCGGAAGACCTCCGAGGCCACGGCGTCGAGCACCTCGTCCACGTCCACGGCCGCGCTGATCGCCTTCTGCGCCTCGTAGAGCCCGGCGAGGAGCTCGCGATCGGCGGCGGCCTCGACCTCCTGGAGCGCGTCGACGTCGCGGGTGGAGACGATGCGCGCGTCGTCCTCCTCGTCTTCCTCCGTGAGCCGGACGGCGATCTCCACGGCACCGTCGAAGTCGCCGAGGAGGATCACGTCGCCGTCCTCGAGGGCGAGCGCGCGTCCGGGCTCGTCGCCGAGCGAGAGGATCTCGTCCGCGCGCCGCACATGCGTGCCGTTCGTGCTGTGGTGGTCCCGCAGCACGTAGGCCTCACCCGTGTAGATGACGGAGGCGTGCTCCGCCGACACGTGGGGCTCGGTAAGCGCGAGCTCGTTGCTCGCGTTCCGACCGAGGCGCACCAGCTCCTCTCCGCTCTCGACGCGCGCCCCCGCCGCCCCGCCGCTCATCACCTCGAGTCGAATCATCGGCGGGGCCATCCTACGGGATGACGCGGCTTCCCCGTACCGGGGAGATCGCTCTTCAGCTCGCGCGCGCCTTCAGCCGCGCCTCGATGGGAAGGGCCTCGCGGCTGAACTGCGTCCAGATGGCGCGGCCCTCCTCGACCTGGCGAAGCTCCTCGATCTTCTCGACGGCCTGCGGCGCGCCGGCGATCGCGATGCGGTCGAGGGACTGGAGCGCCGAGAGGCGCACCTCGATGTCCGGCGAACCGAGCTTCTCCGTGAGCTTCGCGATCGCGTCGGCGTTGGCGACGGCGAGGCGCCCGAGCATGAAGGCCGCCTTTCGGACCTTTCCGGCGTCCGAGTCGTCCATCATGCGCAGGTAGCAAGCGACGTCCTCGTCGCACTCGTCCGCGACCTCGAAGGCCTTGCCGACCTCGGTCTGGAAGTTCGAGTGGTAGGGGTCGTCCGTGTTGGCCGCGAGCCAGCTCTCGGCCCGCGCGGCCTCGCCCTTGGTCGCCAGGAGCCCGTAGGCGATCATGCCCTGCACCCGCACGACCGGATGGGCGTCCGTGTCGGTCGCCTGCTCGAAGAAGAAGTCGAGGTAGCTCGGGTCGTAGGTCTGGCGCATCGCGGCGATGAGCTGGGCCCGACGCTGCGTGCCCGTGAAATCGTCGCCGGCGTTCTCGAAGGCACCGAGGATGGCCTCCTTCACCTGCGGGGCGCGCACCGGCGCCACGTTCAGCCGGACCAGGGCCACGGCGCCGTTCAGCTTCCGGTTCGGGTCCTCGGCCTGCGCCTCCCCGAGGAGCGGCTCGAAGGCCTCCTCGAGGCCCAGGTTGCCGAGCACGTAGGTCGCCTCGCCGCCCGTGAGCTGCGGGACGCTCATCTGCGCCGCAGCCTCTTCGTTCCGGGTCTTCACGGCCTCGATGTAGGCCTCGGCGATGGCGTTGGCCTCGGCGTTCTCGCCGCGAAGGAGCGCGAGGAGCGGGTCCATGGAGGGCCGACCGATGCGGACGAGGGCCTCGCTCGCCACGTCGTTCATGCGCATCGCGGGGTTCGAGGGGGAGAAGAGGAAGAGGCCCTGGATCATCGGCGCGATGGCCTCGGGGTCCGCGAGCTTGCCGATGGCCGCGGCGGCCATGCGGTTGAACTGGAAGGCCTGCTCCTCGGTCTGCGCCGTCGCGACCTTCACGAGGTGCGGCGTGGCGCGGCGATCGCCGATGGCGCCCAGCGCACGGATGAGCTCGACGCGGAGCCGATTGTCCACCGGGCGCGCCTGGCGAATCTTCGCGAGCGCGGCGCCGAGGGCCTCGATGACCTCGCCCTTCTGGGCCTCGCTCAGCTCCATGTACTGGAAGGTCTTCGCGGCGAGCATCGCGTGCTCCTCGCTCACCTCCGGACGCCAATCGAGGGCCTCGATCATCGCGGGGATGGTCCGCGGATCGCGCATCTCGTTCATGATCGTGAGCATGCCGAGGCGCGCCTGGCTGTCCGCCGGGTTGTCGATGTACGCCTGGTTCAGCTTCGCCGCGACGTGGTCCGCGAAGGCCTTCACCGGCCCCGAGTCGCGGTCGCTCCCGTTGTCCGCGAGGACGGCGCCGTAGAGGCGCGAGAGGTTGTTGATCGCGTTCGGCCGGCGGACGGGATCCGAGAGCTCCTCGGCCTGGCCGGCCGGGTCGTCGGGATCCGCCTTGCAGCCCACCAGCGCCAGCAGCGTGGCCAAAACGAGGGCCATGGTCTCGATGCGCGTCCTCATGAGGCTCCTCCTTCGCGCCGGACATCCGAGCCGGCGGCGCGGCGGCGGCAGGCCGCCCTGCGGTGCCCACCCCAGAGCCCGCAACCCATCCCTACGTTGGGGGCCCTCGCAGCGTCAAGACCGGCTTGGGCGCGCCCGCCCAGCCGCTGCGTTTCCGCTCGCATCCGGGGAGCTGCCCGCGAGATCCCAACGCAAATCGACGCGCCCCCGGGCTCCCGTCAGCCGAAGAAGCACGAAGCCCGCGTCGGTCGGGATCGAGGGCGAGCCGTCGGCGCGCACCGCCGGGAAGACGATGCGGAAGGCCTGGCGCCAGGGCCCGACGCTCGGGAAGTAGACCCGCTCCGCCGCCGTCGGCCGCCGGAGCCGCTCGACCTCGACGGGGGCCGTCTGGCCGCCCTCGGGGTCGACGAGCAGCACGCGCCAGGCCGTCGTGGCCGCGGCCAGGTTGCCCTCCCGGTGGTACTGGCCGGCGAGCGTCACGAAGAAGCGGTGGTTCTCGGCGGCGTCGGCGAGCGTGGCCCGGAGGAGCGCGTCGCGCTGGTCGGGCACGAGCGAGTGATCGTTGGCGTAGCGGACCACGTAGGCCCAGCGGAAGTCCCGCGCCTCGAAGGTCGCCGTGACCCGGAGCACGTCCTGGAGCTCGGTCCAGGCGAAGGCCTCGGCGTCCCGGGTCCAGCGCTGGTACACGCGCCGGTAGTCCTCGGGCGTGTAGTCCCGGGGCGCCTCCCCGTAGAGGTCGAGGGGCGGCGCCGAGGCGCACGCGCCCAGCGCCAGGGAGAGGAGAAGCGCGAGCCTCACGGCTCGTCTCCCATGAAATCCCGGCGCCGGTAGAGCGAGACGAAGGGGAGCCCGGCGGCCTCGATGGCCTCGCGCGCGCCCTCGACGCGATCGACGACGGCGACGACCCCGGCGAGCTCGAAGCCGCCGGCGCGGAGGGCCTCGGCGGCGCGGAGCGTCGAGCCCCCGGTCGTCACCGTGTCCTCGAGGATGGCGAGGCGCTTGCCCGCGAGATGATCGGCGCCCTCGAACTGCTTCCTCGAGCCGTGGCCCTTCGCCTGCTTGCGTACGTAGACCGCGTCGAGG
>JBCDGX010000486.1:0-4986 GCA_038750805.1 Myxococcota bacterium | reverse complement strand
CCCTCCTCCTCTCCTTCGCCCTCGCCGGCTGCGTCACCGTGCGCCCGGAGGAGAAGGAGTTCCTCGCCGACCCCTCCATGACCTTCGGGGAAGACGACACGCAGGCCGCCGAGGAGCACGTGCTCACGAACCGCGAAGGCTCCTTCGGCGCCGGCGGCGTCAGCGGCGGCGGCTGCGGCTGCAACTGAGAATCCCCATGCGTCGCGCCCTCCCCTTCCTGCTCGTGCTCCTCGCCGCCGCCGGCGTCGCGGTAGCGCAGGTGGGCGTCAGCACGACGACGACCTATTACCGGGAGTCCGGCGGGCCCCTCGAGAACCAGGTCGTGACGCCCTCGGTGCGCATCCGCGGGGACATTCGCGAGATCCTCCAGCTCCGCGCCGGCTGGGAGGCGGACGTCGTGAGCGGCGCGTCCGTCGCCGTGGTCGACAACCCCACCTCGGCGCCGGACGCGATCACGAGCGCCACGAAGTACGACGATTTCCGGAACGTCGCCTCGGCCGGCTTCACGCTCAGGAGCGAGTTCGCGACGCTCAGCGCCGACTACAGCTACGGCAACGAGAGCGATTATCGGAGCCACGCCTTCCGCCTCGGCGCCTCCGCCGAGCTCTTCGAGCGCAACACGCGCTTCGCCCTCAGCTACGGCCGCGGCTTCGACCAGGTCTGCAACCTTCGCCAGCCGCGCGCGCAGGAGGCCGTCGATCGCCAGCGCCTCCCGAACAGCGAGGGCTGCTTCTCCGGCGCCGACGATCGCGAGGCCCTCGACGTCGAGCTCCACACCTTCCAGGGCGGCTGGACGCAGGCCTGGACCCCCATCCTCGTCACCCAGGTCACCCTCACGGGGCAGATCCTCAATGGCTACCAGGGCAATCCCTACCGGGCCGTCTGGCTCGGCCGGACCGCCGCCCAGGAGTTTCATCCGGAGAACCGGCAGCGCTGGGCCGGCGGCGTCGGCGCGCGCCTCTTCGTCCGGCCGCTGCGGGGCGCCATCCAGCTCTTCGGCCGCCTCTACCGGGACAGCTGGGACGTCACGAGCGCGACGGCCGAGCTCGCCTGGGAGCAGACCCTCGGCGAGTCGCTCCGGGTCCGCGCCCGAGGCCGCTACTACACGCAGACCGCCGCGGCCTTCTTCAGCGACGACTACGCGCGCTTCCCGCGTGGCCAGTACTTCACGGGTGACCGGGAGCTCTCGGGCATGTCGAGCTGGGTCGTCGGCGGGAGCGTGCGATACGATTTGCCCCCGGCGATGGAGGAGCGGACCCTCGAGCAGCTCTCCATCGTCCTGAAGTTCGACTACCTCCGCTACGACTTCCGGGACTACACCTACGGCGGCGTGGGCGTCCCCAACGACACCGGGATCGCCCTGACCTTCGGCCTCGATGCGCAGCTCTGACCGCCTCTGCTTCCTGCTCCTCCCCCTCGCCCTCGCCTTCGGCTGCGACGGCTTCGGGAGCGAGGGCGCCTCCGCCCAGCTCGAGAGCTCGGCCGCGGCGCCCATCCCCGCGGGCGCGACGTGCATCGCGAGCGGCGATTGCACCGAGGGCCAGCTCTGCGTCGACGGGCGCTGCACCTACCGGCGGACGAGCGTGGCGGCCGAGGTGCTCGCGAGCGCCGGCCACGCCCAGCGCGAGGCCGGTGACGCCGACGGGGCCCTCTCGAGCTACGAGCAGGCCATCGAGGCGTACCGGCGGAGCCAGGCCCCGGTGCCGCCGGAGGTGCTCTGCGGAGCGGCGCTGGCCGCGCTCCGAACCCCCGGCGAGGCCGAGCTCCGCGAGCGCGCCGCGCGTCGGGCCGACGCCTGCTTCCGGGGCTCGCTCCCCGGCGCGCCGCTCCGGGCGGAGGTCCTCCGGGCCCTCGGCCGCATGCGCTACGACGGCCTCTCGCTCCGGGCCTTCGACGGCGAGGCGCCCGCCGAGCGCTTCTTCACCGAGGCTCCGAGCCGCCCGACGAGCGACGCCGTGACCCTGGTCCTGGACCTGCCCCTGACCGAGGAGCGCGGCTTCGTGGCGATCGCCGAGCGTCTCCGCGGCGAAGAGGCCCGCGCCGTGATGGCCGACTGCTTCATCCAGGATTGGGAGCTCCACCACGAGCGAGCCGCCTCGGCCTCGCTCCTGCTGAAGATGAGCACCCGGCTCCGGGACATGGGCACCTACGACGTCTACGTGCCGAAGGTCGAGCTCGTCTACGAGGGCGTGGAGGTGGAAGGCTTCGCGCCCTGCGTCGCCGGTGCGCTCACGGCGGTCCTGGAAGAGGGCATGCGCCTCGGCCGCTCGGCCGCCTGGCAGGTCCCACTCCAGCTCTCGGCCGGCTTGAAGTAGACGCCGCGCGTAACGCTCCGGCGCCGCGGCGGTCGCTAAGGCCGAGCTTCGTGCGCGCCAGGTCTTGCAATGCGCCCAACCGGGTCCACCGTTCTCGGCGATGGAGACCCGGACACGCTTCTCCCTGGGCTACGTGCTCGCCGTCGTGGTGGGCCTGACGCTCCTGCAGCTGGCCTTCTTCTCGGGCTACGAGGTCCCGGAGCGCGCCTACAGCGAGCTTCGCGCCCGCCTCGCCGCCGGCGAGGTCGAGCGCGTCGTCCTCCTCGAGGACGAGGTCTTCGCCGAGGTGCGCGAGGGCATCGACCTCGCGAAGGACCCGGGACCGCCGGTCCCCGTGGACGAGGTCTCGGCCCACGCCACCAGCGAGGAGAACATCGAGGCGCCGCCCGAGCGCACGCCCTGGGCGCTCCCGCTCTTCGGCGAGAAGAAGGCATCCCGCGCCTTCCGCGTGGTGAAGGTCGCCGACGACGATCTGGTCCCGCTGCTGACCGAGCGCGCCATCGAGTACCGCGGGCGCATCGAGAACAACTTCTTCAGCAACTTCCTGGCGAACTGGCTCCTGCCGCTCGCGCTCCTGCTCTTCCTCTGGGGCTACGTGATGCGCCGCATGGGCGCGGCCCAGCAGGGCGTGCTCAGCGTCGGGAAGAGCAAGGCGAAGATCTACGCCGTCGACGACGAGGCCAAGGTCGGCTTCGACGACGTCGCCGGCGTGGACGAGGCGAAGGACGAGCTCCTCGAGGTCGTCGACTTCCTGAAGCACCCGGAGAAGTACGAGCGCCTCGGCGCCACGCTCCCGAAGGGCGTGCTCCTCGTCGGACCGCCCGGCACCGGCAAGACGCTCCTCGCCCGCGCCGTCGCCGGCGAGGCCGGCGTGCCCTTCTTCAGCCTCTCGGGCTCGGACTTCGTGGAGATGTTCGTCGGCGTCGGCGCCTCGCGCGTCCGTGACCTCTTCGACGAGGCGAAGAAGCGCGCGCCGGTGATCGTGTTCATCGACGAGCTCGACGCCATCGGAAAGAGCCGGGCCGGCCAGAACGCCGTGGGCTCGAACGACGAGCGCGAGAACACGCTCAACCAGCTCCTCGTCGAGATGGACGGCTTCGAGGCGAACACGGGGCTCGTGCTCATGGCCGCCACGAACCGGCCGGAGGTGCTCGACCGCGCGCTCCTCCGCCCCGGGCGCTTCGACCGGCAGGTCCTCGTCGACCGGCCGGACAAGGGCGGCCGGGCGGCGGTCCTGAAGATCCACACGCGCAAGAAGCGCCTCGCCGAGGACGTCGACCTCGACCGCCTCGCGGGCATGACCGCCGGCATGGCGGGTGCGGATCTCGCGAACCTTGCGAACGAGGCGGCGCTCATGGCGACGCGGCGCGGCGCCGAGCTCATCGGCATGAAGGACTTCCAGGAGGCCCTCGAGCGCGTCGTCGCCGGCCTCGAGAAGAAGAACCGCCTCATCAACCCGCAGGAGCGGCGCATCGTCGCCTACCACGAGTCCGGGCACGCCATCGTCGGCCACTTCACCCGCGGCGCGGACCCGGTGCAGAAGGTCTCCATCGTGCCGCGGGGCATGGGCGCCCTCGGCTACACGATGATGGCGCCGCTCGAAGACCGCTTCCTCATGAGCAAGGAGGAGCTGGTCGGGAAGATCCGTGGGCTCCTCGGCGGGCGCGCGGCCGAGGAGGTCGTCTTCGGCGAGATCAGCACGGGCGCCTCGAACGACCTGGAGAAGGTGGCGGCCCTCGCGCGCCAGATGGTCACGACCTACGGCATGAGCGAGCGCCTCCCCAACCTCTCGCTGAGCGAAGGCGGTCCGAGCTTCCTCGGCCCGCGCGCCGGACGCCCCGTGCGCTCGGAGCACCTCGAGCGCATCGTCGACGAGGAGGTGCAGGCCATCGTCGACGGCGCCTACGCGGCGACCCTCGAGATGCTGCGGGAGAAGCGCGACCTCCTCGAGGCCATGGCCCAGCGCCTCCTCCTGAACGAGGTGCTCGAAGAGGCGGACGTGCGCGAGCTTCTGGGCGAGCGCCCGGGGGCGGCGGCGCCCGCCTGAGTCACCCCTCGACACCCGGGATGATGCCCTCCTCGGTGACGGTGAGGGTGCCGTCCGACGCGAAGTGGAGCTGGAAGATCGGCAGGCCCGAGGCGAGGAGCTTGAGCGTCCAGGTCGCCTGCTGGTCGGCCAACGTGCGGATGGCGTCCGTGAGCTTCGCGTCGTCGCCGGCCCCGAGGGGCAGCAGATCCGTGCGGGGCGCGAGCACCTGCACCATTTGGTCCCGGAGGAAAGTCGTGGCCTGCGGGTGGTTCACGAACATCTGGACGTCGCCGACCTGCGGTGCGATCAGCGGAACCTCCGAGAAGGGTCCGAAGGGCTCGGCCATGGTCACGTTCGCGAGGGCCCCCTCGCCATGGTCGCCGCCGAGCACGACCCACTCCATGTCCGGGTCGCCGTCCCAGAGAAGCTCGTAGAAGGCGCGCACGAAGGCAGCGACGATCTCGGGCCGGAGCCCGTAGTCGGCGGGGCGCTGCATCGCGAGCTTGAGGTGCCCGCAGCCGACGTGCTCGGGGAGCGTGAGGTGCTCGAGGAGCAGCTGCTCGAGGTGCTCCGGCGGGCGCCCGATGAAGGTGATCCACTCCTCGGCGGTCCGCACGTTGCCGAGGGCCCCGGAGATGCGGG
>JBCDGX010000485.1:0-5004 GCA_038750805.1 Myxococcota bacterium | reverse complement strand
GGCCTCGGGGTCGCGAGCATCGCGACCTACGACGGCAGCGCCGAGCCTCACGTGTTCGCGGCGGAGACCCGGGAGCTCGTGCGGCACGCCATGGACGCGAGGGGGGCCGGCGACGTGCCCCTGGACGTCGACCTCGAGGGCAACGGGCGCGTGGGCGGGTCCCTGCGCGCGTCCCTCGACCCGAACGAGGGCTTTCGTCCCGCGCTGGCGCTCGTGGCCCTCGTGCTCCTCCTCTACGTCGTGGTCGTGGGGCCGATGAACTTCGGCTACGTGGCGCGCAAGGGGCGGCCGACGCTCGCGCTCCTCACCACGCCGGCGGCAGCGCTCGGGTGCTTCCTCGTGCTGCTCGTCGTCGGCTACGTGGGCAAGGGCACCTCGCTCCGGCACCGAACCGTCGCGCTCCTCGAGCTCACGGAGGGCCAAACGCGGGGGCTCGAGCGTCGCTACCGCGGGCTCTTCACCACGCGCCCGCTCTCCTTCGACCTACCCGTCGAGCCGGGCGTCGCGGTTCGGCTCCTCGCCGAGTCCCGGGACCGCGAGCCCCTCCGCCTCCATGACGGTGCGGCGCGCACGCTTCACGACCTCCGCGGCGGCCTCTGGGAGACCATCTTCCTTCAGGAGCAGGAGGTGCGTCGCTTCGGGGGCCGGGTCCGCTTCGAGCGCCGCTCCGAGGGCGGCCCCATCGCGGCCATCCGCAACGAGCTCGCGGAGCCCTTGCTCGGCGCCGTGCTCGTCGCGCCGGGCGGCGCGCTCTACCCCGTCGGCGATGTCCCGCCCGGGCGTTCGGCGCCCCTCGGTCCGGCGGCGGCCACGGGGACCGCGCCCACGGGTACCTCGAACGCGACGCCCGCGGAGGTCGCCCAGCACCTCGGCCTCGAAGAGATCGAGGAGCGCGAGGCCTTCGCCGGTCTCTTCCGCGACCGCTGGACCGACCTCTCGCGGGGCACGGCCGTGCTCTGGGCGCGGATGCCGGCTCCCGAAAAGACCATCGGTGACCGCTTCGCCCCGGAGCGCGAGCAGCGCTTCGTGCGCATCGTCGCGCCGCGGTCGGGCGTCTCCATCGCCGATCGCGGCGAGCTCCTCGACGCCGCGACGGGCCTCGGGAACCTCGGTCAGATCGGCGTGGGCCGCTCGGAGGTTGGCACCGGAGACGAGGAGGAAACGCCGTGATGATCCGCGTCGAAGGCGTGAGCCATCGCTTCGGCTCCCTGCAGGTGCTTCGGGACGTCTGGTTCGAGGTGCCGAAGGGGGAGGTCTTTGGATTCATCGGCCCGAACGGCGCCGGCAAGACGACGACGCTCCGCATGATGGCCACGCTCCTCGAGCCCCGGGAGGGGCGCATCCTGATCGACGGCTTCGACGTCGTGGACCACCCGGCCGAAGTGCGCCGCGTGCTCGGTTTCATGCCCGACGGCTTCGGCGTGTACGAGCGCGTGACGGTCCGCGAGTACCTCGACTTCTTCGCCGCGGCCTACGGCATCGCCCGGGAGGCGCGGGACCGGACCCTCGACGCCGTCATGGAGCTCACGGACCTCGGGTCGCTCCGCGACCGGCTCGTGCGGGCCCTCTCCAAGGGGATGACCCAGCGCCACGCCAACGCGCGGACTCTGCTCCACGACCCGGAGGTCCTGATCCTCGACGAGCCCGCGAACGGGCTCGACCCGCGCGCTCGCATCGAGATGCGGGACCTCATCGAGCAGCTCCAGGGCCTCGGGAAGACCATCTTGCTCTCGAGCCACATCCTCACGGAGCTGAGCGACATGGTGACGAGCGTCGCCATCCTCGAGCGCGGGAGCGTGCTCGCCTACGGCCCCGTCGGTCAGATCGGCGAGCAGCTCCGGCCGGATCGGCGCGTGCGCCTCCGCCTCCTCGCCTATCCGGACGAACCGGCGGCGATCTTCCGCGCCGTGCCGGCCGTGCTCGACGCCGAGCGCGGACCGGACGGCGACCTGCGCGTCGCGTACCGCGGCGGCGACGAGACCGTCGCGGCCATCGTCCGCGCCACCGTCGAGGCGGGCTTCGCCGTCGTGCGCGTCGAGCCCGAGCGCGACGACCTCGAGCACATCTTCCTCGAGGTCACGCGGGGAGAGGTCCAATGACCGGGGGCGCGCGATGAAGCTGCCCACGCTCCGCGGGCGGGAGCCGAACCCGATCCTCGTGAAGGAGCTTCGAACGATGTTCCGTTCGAAGATGTTCATCCGCTTCCTCTACCTCTCCACGGGGCTGCTCGGGCTCCTCGTGCTCTCGAGCGGCGCGCTCATGGCGTCCGGCAACGTGCCGCCGGCCCGCGTCGGGCGGATGGTCTTCCACCTCTTCTTCGGCGTCGCGCTCGCGACCCTGGCCCTCGTTGCCCCGGCGCAGGCCGCGGCGACGATCACGAGCGAACGCGAGACCGGCACCTACGAGTCCCTGCTCCTGACCGGCATGGACCCGGCACGCATCGTCCGGGGCAAGCTCGCCGCGAGCTACGCGAGCTTCGTGCTGGTGCTCGTCGCCTTCGCGCCGATCGTCGGCATCGCCTTCCTCTTCGGCGGCGTCGCGCCGGGGAACGTGTTCTTCGGCTTCTACGGGCTGCTGCTCGTCCTCGCGCCGGCCGTCGGCCTCGGCGTCGCGCTTTCGGCGCGCCTCACCTCGACGCGCGTCTCCGTGCTCCTCACGTCCGTGCTCTTCGCGCCGGCGGCGCTCTTCGGGACGGTGATGATGGGCGTCGCCGGGGACGAGGCGAAGCGCCCCTGGGGGCTCACGGTCGAGGGCCCCTTCTGGTTCACGGAGGCCCTCGCGACGCGCTTCTTCGAGCCGGACACCTTCGGGCTGCTCGTGCTGCTGCCGCTCTACGCCGCGGCCATGAGCCTCTGGTTCTTCGGGGCCTCGGCGGTGGCGGCGCTTCGGCCGGCCGCCGAGGACCGCAGCACGCCCTTCAAGCGCTGGACGCTGGTTCTCCTCGCGGGGATCGTGCCCATCTCCGCCGGGCTGATGGCTCTCGTCGAGCCGAGCGACGTGCGCCCCCTGACGGGCATCGGCGTCGGCATGACGGGCTTCGTGGTGGCCTTCCTCGCGCTGCTCTACGGCGACGAAGCGCCGCTCCCGCCCCGGGACCTCGAGCGCCGGCGGCGGGAGGGGAAGCCGCTCCCGCTGCTCGTCCGGGCCTTCGGACCCGGCGCGGTCCCGACGGCGCGCTTCGCGCTCCTCGCGGTCGTGGCCGCGCCCCTGCTCGCGCTCGTGTCCCACGTGGGCACCGCGCTCCGCGTGCACCCGCCGCGCTACGAGGCCACGGACGCGCTCGGCCTCGGCGTGCTCACCCTCGGGAACGCGGCCGTGGGCGCGGCCCTCGCGACCTTCGGAGCCACGCTGCGCGTCGCGCTCAAGAGCGGCGTCGCCGCCCGGGTCCTCACGCTGGCCGTCGCCGTCGGGCTGGTGATCCTCCCGCTCCTCCTCCAGGTGGTCACCGACGCCGAGGCGCTCGCCGGGCGCCGGGCCGACGTGCCCCTCTCGATGCTCCTCTCGCCCATCGGTCATTTGCTCGTCGGGGGGCGCGTGCTCGACGAGCAATGGGCGGGCCCTCGGTTCATGGAGGGGCTCGTCCCCATCGCCATGTACGGCCTGGCCGCCTTGCTCTGCTTCGGCGTGCTCGCCGCGCGCGTGCGCAGGGTGCGAAGCGAGGTTCACGCGGCGCGCGAGGCGCGCGTCGAGCGCGCGCGGCTCCGGGCCGCCGAGCGTCACTCGCAACCCTCCGTGCCCCCCCCTCCCGCCGCGCTCGAGGACCTCGCCCAGGAGGTGGCGCGCCGCGCGAGCGAGCCCCCGGCCGCCGATGGCTGAAGGGGCGCTCCTCGAGCCCGCCTTCCTGCGGCGCCTCGAACGGCTCCGGCTCCTCGCGCGGCGCCGTTTCGCCGGGGCCGCCGGCCGGCGCCGTTCGACCCGCCGCGGTCAGAGCGTCGAGCTGGCCGACCATCGCGCCTACGTCCCCGGCGACGACGTCCGGCGCATCGACTGGAACGCCTACGCGCGCCTCGAGGAGCTCGTGCTGCGCCTCTTCGTCGCCGAGGAGGACCTCACGCTCCACCTCTTCCTCGACCTGAGCCGCTCCATGCGCGGCGAGAAGCTCGAGCAGGCCAAGCGCCTGGCTGCGGCCCTGGCCTACGTGGGGCTGACGGGGTCGGAGCGGGTCGCCGTGGCGCCCTTCGCGGCCACGGCGCTCGCCCCCCTCCCGCCCTCGCGCGGTCGCCGGCGGGTGGGGACGGTGCTGCGGCACCTCGAGGCCCTCGCGCCTCCCGCGGGCGACGTGGGAGGGACCGACCTGCGCCGGAGCGTGGAGGCGTTTCTCGCTCGCCGGCCGCGGCCGGGCCTCGTCGCGCTGATCAGCGACCTCCTCGACCCCGCGGGCTTCGAGCGCCCCCTCGACCGGCTCGCCGCGGCCGGGCACGAGCCCGTGCTCTTCCATGTGCTCGGCGCCGACGAGCTCGACCCGGGGGCGGCCCTGGTGGACGCCGAGGGCGGCGCCGACCTCGCGCTCGTCGACGCGGAGCGGGGCCGGCGCGTGGAGGTGACCCTCGACGCGGCGGTGCTCGGCGCGTACCGGCGCCGCCTCACGCGCTTCCTCGCAGCCGTCGACGGGTACGCCGCCAAGCGGGGCCTCGTCTGCGTGCGCGTCGGGGGCGAGGTCGCCTTCGAGGACGCGCTCCTCACCTACCTGCGGGGCGCGGCATGAGCGCATGCCTCGCGGCCTTCCTCGAGCCCTGGGCGCTGCTCTGGCTGCTCCTGCTCGTGCCCCTGATCGTGCTCTACGTGCTCAAGCGGCGGCGCCGCGAGCGGGTCGTCGGCTCGACCTTGCTCTGGGAAGAGGCGCTCCGCGATCTCCGCGCCGAGCGCCCCTTCCGGCGCCTCCTGCCCCGGGTCGCGCTGCTGCTCCAGGCCCTCGCCATCGTCGCGCTGGCCTTCGCCCTCGCGCGCCCCACCGGGGGCGACGCGATGCCGCGAGGCTCGGTGCTCGCGGTGGTCGTCGACGTG
>JBCDGX010000484.1:0-5038 GCA_038750805.1 Myxococcota bacterium | reverse complement strand
GCGCGGCCTCGGCCGCCAGCTCGCCCTGCCCCTCGAGGGCCCGGGCCAGCGCGCCGTCCCGGCCGTGCGCGCGGGCGAGCTTCTCCATGGTCTCGAGCACCCGATGCCGGGCGGCCGCCATGGTGAGCGCGCGGTCGAGGTCGAGGAAGGCGGCGTCGAGGGCCCCGGACCCCGCTCGCGCCTCTGCGAGCTCGGCCATGAGCAGCGCCCGGAGCACCGGGTGGGCGACGGCATCGGCGCGGATCGCCAGCGTCTCCATGGCGCGGACGTCGTCCCCGTCCCGACGCGCCACGCGCTCGACGGCGAGGGCGCTGACGCGCGCGTCCGTCTCGAAGGCGTCGGCGAGCCTCTCCCGGGCCTTCTCGGCGTCCTTCTCCCGGTCCTCCCGGTAGGCGGCCAGGTCGAGCATCGCGGCCGCGCGGCCCGGCGCGTCCGGCATGCGTCGCGCCTGCTCGCGGTAGAGCCGCTCGAGGTTCTTCGACGAACGGATCCGCTCCATGATCCGCACCAGCGCGTGGAGCGGCGCCAGGAAGGTCGGGTCCTGGTTGAAGGCGTCGAGGTGCGCGCGCACCGCATTGCCGAGCTTCCCGCGGCTCTCGTGCACGCGGGCGATTTCCCAGCGCAGGATCGCTTTCCGCCGCACGTCGTCCCCGCTGGCACCGATCTCTGCCTCGAGCTGCGCGACGATCTTGGCGACGTTCGAGCCCGCGGGATCGGGCGGCGCCAGCGAGGGCACGCTGCCGAGCTTCGTCGGGG
Organism: Myxococcota bacterium; assembly: GCA_038750805.1. Lineage (GTDB taxonomy): Bacteria > Myxococcota_A > Polyangia > Polyangiales > Houyiibacteriaceae > CALCTH01. The sequence goes on along the minus strand of JBCDGX010000484.1, from coordinate 4,282 downwards.
CTCCGCTCGATTCTGCCGGAGCGGATGGGGCCGGAGTGGGCGGGGGCCGATCCATCGTGTGGGGCGGGCGCGTGGCGCGCACGCGCCGCGGGAGCGTAGCAGCTCGGCATCATTGGGTTGAAGCCCGATCGGGGGGGCGCTCACGGCCCGGCCTTGATCGCGCCCGGTGCGCCGAGGAGGGTCGGCCCATGACGGACGACGGCCCCCTCGAGCTCGGAGAGCGCTGGACCCTCGCGGCCCTCGCGGCGGTGGCCGAAGGCCGTCGGGCGGTGAGCTTCGGCGCCGACGCCCGACGGCGCGTGGACGCGGCGCACGCGATGGTCGCCGAGCTCGCCTCGGCGGGCGATGGCGCGCCCAACGTCTACGGCGTCAACACGGGTTTCGGCGCGCTCGCCGAGACCCGCATCGACGCGGCCCGCATCGAGATGCTCCAGCACAACCTGCTCCGTAGCCATGCCTGCGGGGTCGGGCCGGATCTTCGGCCGGAGGTGGTGCGCGCGCTCGTCGCGCTCCGCGCGCAGGTGCTCGCCCTCGGTTGCTCCGGCGTGCGCCCGCGCATCGTCGAGCAGCTCCTGGCGCTCCTCGAGCGGGGCGTGGTGCCCCGGGTGCCGGCGAAGGGCTCGGTCGGTGCCTCCGGGGACCTCGCCCCCCTCGCACATCTCGCGCTGGTCCTCACCGGGGAGGGCGAGGCGGACGTCGAGGGGGAACGCGTCGGGGGCGCGGAGGCGCTCGCCCGCGTCGGCCTCGAGCCCATCCGGCTCCAGGCGAAGGAGGGCCTCGCGCTCATCAACGGCACCCAGCTCATGCTCGCCGAGGGCGGGCTTGCCGTGCACGCCGCGCTGGGGCTCTGCCGCCTTGCGGACGTGACCGGCGCCATGTCCCTCGAGGCCCTCAAGGGGAGCAGCCGGCCCTTCGATCCGCGCATCCAGGCGATGCGGCCGCACCCCGGACAGGCGGAGGTGGCGGCGAACCTCCGGGCGCTCCTCGCCGAGAGCGAGATCATGGAGAGCCACCGGGACTGCCACAAGGTCCAGGACCCCTACTCGTTGCGCTGCATGCCGCAGGTTCACGGCGCGAGCCGCGACGTGCTCGCCTTCGCCCGGGACGTGCTCGAGCGGGAGACCGAGGCGGCGACGGACAACCCCCTCGTCTTCCCGGCGCAGCACCCGCCGGGTACCGACGCGCCGCCGGCGATCCTCAGCGGCGGCAACTTTCACGGGCAGCCCCTCGCCCTCGCCCTCGACGCTGCGACCATGGCGGTGGCCGAGCTCGGGAACGTGGCCGAGCGGCGCCTCGAGCAGCTCGTGAACCCGGCGCTCTCGAGCGGGCTTCCGCCCTTCCTCGGCACCCGCTCGGGCCTCGACTCGGGGTTCATGATGGCGCAGGTGACGGCTGCCGCGCTGGTCAGCGAGAACAAGGTGCTCGCGCATCCGTCATCCGTCGATTCGATCCCCTCCTCCGCGGGGAAGGAGGATCACGTGTCCATGGGCACGATCTCCGCCCGGAAGCTGGCCCAGGTCGTCGACCACGTCGGGAAGGTCCTCGCCATCGAGGCGCTCGTCGCCGCCCAGGGTCTCGAGCTGCGCAAGCCCCTCCGTCCGGCCGCTGGCGTCGCCGCCGCGCTCGCCCGGGTGCGCGAGGACGTGCCGCCCCTCGATGGCGATCGGGCGCTCTACCCGGACATCGCCGCCGCGGAGGCGTTGGTGACGCGGGGCGCGCTCGTCGCCGCCGCCGAGGCCGCCGTCGGGCCGCTTCGCTAGCCGCAGGACACTAGCGGCAGGACGCTGCAAGAGGCGACGGAACCGTACACGGCGCATGCACGCCGCCGGCCGCCATCGCCTGCCTAGCCGGCGGTCCAGCCGCCGTCGACCGTGAGCGTCTGGCCCGTGCAGTACGAGGACTCGTCGCCCGCCAGGTAGGTCACGAGCGGGGCGATGTCCTCGGGCCGGCCCACGCGCTTCAGGCTCGTTCGGTCGAGGATCATCTGCGTGACCTGCGGGTTGGAGGTCAGGGCCTGGGCGAAGCGCGTCTCCACGAGCCCCGGCGCGACGGCGTTCACGCGGATGCCCTGCGGGCCGAGCTCGACCGAGAGGGTCTTCGTCATCGAGACGATGGCGGCCTTGCTCATCGCGTAGACGCCCTGGAGCGGCGCGCCCATGAGCCCGACGACGCTCGCGACGTTCACGATGGAGCCCGGCGCCTTCCGGCCGAGGAGGTGCTTCACCACCGCCCGCGTCGCCATGAAGTACCCCTTCAGGTTCACCTCGAAGGTCTTGTCCCAGGCGCCCCAGTCGATGTTCATCATGGGCCCGAAGTAGGGGTTGGTCGCGGCGTTGTTCACGAGCACGTCGACCTTGCCGAAGCGCTCGACGGCGCCGGCCACGAGGGCCTCGACCTGCTCCTCCTTGCCCACGTGCGTCGCGATGGGATGGGCCGCGTCGCCGAGCGATTCCGCCACGGCGTGGAGGGCCTCGGGCTTCCGGGCGGCGAGCACCACCTTGGCCCCGTGGGCCACGAGATCGCGTGCGATGGCCTCGCCGATGCCGCGGCTCGCGCCGGTGACGATGGCGACCTTGTTCTCGAGTCGGCTCATGGGGAGCCGGTGTAGCAAGCGCGAGGTGCCGAACGGAAGCGCCGCCGCACAGGTCAGAAGCCGCGCTTCGTGATCTCGGACCAGGTCGGCACGAGCCGGCTCGGCTCCACCGTGAAGTGCTGCAGGCGGAGGACCACGCGCTCGACGGGGCTCGTCCGCGAGAAGGGCGTCTTCGCGCCGGCGGGGTGCTCGAAGACGGCTTCCATGCCCGGGCGGGGGTAGGGCACGGCGATGCCGAAGGCCTCGCCCTCGCGGAGCTGGCCGCCGATGAGCCGCGCGCCGAGGACTGGGTTGTCCTTGGACTCCTGACCGCCGTCGCGACGCTCACGCACGCTGACGCACATGCCGCGGGCGTCGCAGACGTAGACCCGGTTCATCGTCCAGACCTCGAGCACCTCGGGCATGGGGTCCATGCGCGGCGCCGGGCCGACCTGATGCACGACCTCGACCTCGATCAGCGGTCGATCGTCATGGGAGCGGGCCCTCGGGGCGAGCGGGGAGGAGGGCATCACCGGCGGCGCTGCGGGAGGCATGGCCGGCGGCGACGCGTCCGTGTCCGAGGCCTCGCGGCGGCGCCCCTGGGTGCGGATCGGGCCGCTCGGCTCGGGCAGCGGGCGCCCGCCGAGGGGCGCGTGGCCCATTACCGTGCGCGAACCGTCCTCGTGCTCCTCGGCCACCCGGAGACCGTACCAAGAAATCCGCTCGCGGGAGCGCCCGGTCTCAGCGCTCCGCGTTCGCCTCGAGGTGCCGCCGCAGCTCCGCGAGCACGCGCGGCGGGGCCGGGCGCGGAGGGCCGTCGCGGAGGAAGGCCGCCGCCGGCTGGAGCACGAGCCTCCCCTCCCCGCCGTCCTCGGCCTCGTGGGACCAGCGGTACCAGCGGAGCACGTCTCCGCTCGCCTCCACGGCGTCGTAGCCGCCGGTCTCGCCCCGGTTCCATCGCCAGGTGCGCCCGGGCGCGTCGAGCCAGCGTCGGAGGTCGGAGCTGCGTCGCACCGCGGGACGATAGGGCGCGCGCACGCGAAGGGGTAGGATGCGACCCTCATGAGCGAACGCGACCGCCCCACGCACCCGGGGCCCCCCGAGCTTCCCGACGCCGACGACGACCCGACGATCGCCGAGATGAAGCTCCCCTCCGCTCCCCCGGCGCCGGGCGGCCTCGTGGTCGAGGTGCGGGAGTGCGTCGGCATGGACGGCATCGACGACGGCTGGTGCGCCGCCGAGGTCTGGACGCGCAACCGCGTCTACTCGGTCGACGGCGAGGCCCTGTGCCGGCAGGTGCGGGACCTCCAATCCGGCTACGTGGTCCCGGACCACCCCATCGTCGGCCAGCGGCTCCTCGGGGGGCAGCGGCGCGGGGAGGGCGGACGCATCGAGGAGATCAGCTTCCCCTTCCCGCACGAGGGCTCGATGGCGGTCTTCTCCCGCCCCGTCGGCCGCCGGAGCGAGGTCTCCGAGACCAGCGCCGTGACCCGCGTCGTTCTCCGCCAACGCGTCGTGCGCGTGGGCGAGGAGGGCCCGCCCTGGGGCGGCGACCAACGCCACACCTGGCCTCCCGTGCGTTGAGCCAGGCGCTGGACGCGACGCCGGTGGCTGCGCGACGCTGAGCCCTCGTGGATTCGAGGCGCCGCTTCCACCGAACGCTTCGGGCCCTCGGTCCGGGCATCCTCTTCGCCGGCGCGGCCGTCGGGG
>JBCDGX010000483.1:0-5054 GCA_038750805.1 Myxococcota bacterium | reverse complement strand
CGTCGGACGGTCATGCACCGACGGGTCGGTGGGCGGTTGCTCGGTCATCGATCCTCCCCTCCGGCCTCGCGGGCCGGGAAACCTTCAGGGCGCGGAGCCTGGGCCTTGCGCGCGAGCACAAGCCCGGCGAGGTGCAGGGCGCTCAACCAGCGACGCGACTCGTCAACGTCGGGCCGGGGCTCGAGCACGAGCTCCGCGAGACGCTTCCCGCGCAGCCATCTACGGCGCAGCACGCGCGCCGGGTCCGCGACCAAGTCCCGGGCGAGCGCCTTGAGCGGCTCCTCGAGAATCGCCCGCGCGAAGTCCGGGTCGCCGACGCTCTCGAAGGCGTCACGAAGGCCCGGCAGCACGTCCCGAAGGGTGCTGTCGCAGGAGTAGCTCGCCTGCTGACGAACGGCGCCCGGCACGTTGGCCCAGGTCTGCCCGGTCAGCGCCTTGTGCATCGTGTTCTCGCTGACGCCGTAGACCGCCGCGAGGGACTTCTGGGAAATGCCGCCAGCGCGGTAGCGGTCCCGGGCTTCGCTCACGAGCCGCTCGTCGAGCAGCGCAATCTGCCGCCGGGTCTTCGCTTTGTGGCATCGGCGGCAGAGCACCTGGCACTTCGCGAGCTCCTCGCTGCGCCGCTGCTCGGACCAGGACCACACGCAGTGCGTCACCTTCTCGGTCGGGTCCACGTGGTCGAGCTCGAGCCCCTCGGTCGCCCCACATCGGGCGCAGGCCTTTCCCTCGAAGAACTTCGCGCGCCGGGCGGCCATCCATTCCCGCTGGTACTCGCGCATGTACGCGGCGCGGGGTCGCTCGCTGATAGCGCGCGTCATGCCGCCTCCGGGGAGGTGGGCTCCTCCGACGCGTAGGAGGGAGCGTGCTCAGCGACGTCCCAGTCCTCGGCCCGGACAGCCCCGTCGGTGACGCGAGCGATGCGGTTCGCGAGCGCGCGGCCGGGAACGGCGTGGCCCGTCTCGAGCATGGAGACGAACCCGCGGGTGCACCCGAGGCGCTCGGCGAGGTCGGCCTGCGAGAGTCCGAGGACTTCCCGACGCACCCTGCGAAGCCTTGCTCTAACGTCGCTCACAATCTTGCATCTATCTTGTTCGATGCGAGCGAGCAAGTCTGCCTAGCGACGGGCGACGACGAAAGCGCCTTTCCTGTCGCACGAGTGCAAGTCAGAGTGTCGGCGATGTCCCTGGAGGAGCAGGTTCGGCTCAAGTACGTCGCGCTGATAGACGCGCTGGCCTCGGACCGGCACCAGGCCTACGGCTGGAAGGCTCAAGTCGCCCGGCTACTCGGGGTCTCCCAGGGGTACTTGGGGCGCCTTCACTCCGGGCAGCGAAAGCGGATCGGATGGGACGTCGTTGCGCGCGCGACGGTTCGCCTGGACCTCCTGCCGAGCTTCTGGATTCGGCCGGAGATCGAGCCCTCCTCGTGGCGCGACCACCAGTCGGAGCCGCGCGAGTCGATTCGCGAGGCCGAGCGCCTGACCGGCGAGTACGTGCGCCTCGGCGATAGCGAGGTCCTGGCGCTTCTCGGTGCAATAAAGGACGAAATCGTTCGGGCGAGGCCGGACCTTCGCGACCGGGACCGGCTCCATGGATCGCCCGGCGTGTCGGTCAGCCTGGACGAGCGGGGGGCCCAGAGGCTCGACGTCCGCGCCTCGAGTTCCCGGGTGCCTGAGGTGATCGCGCGGGTCACGACCGCCCTCGCGATGCACAAGTCGTCGACCGAGCGAGCTCCTGGATACGGCGAGTGGCTTCGCGGGCCGGTGGCCGAGTCCCTGACCGAGAGTGAGCGTGCGGTCCTGGAGGCCGTGGGCTGGCTATTTGCCTCCGTAGATAGGCCGCCGTCGCCGCAGACCTACACGGCCCTCTGGGGCCTGCTGGCGAGCCTTGAGCGTGACGAACGTCACTGACGCAAGTTCTGCTAGATTTGTCTGTAGCTTGTTCGCTAGTGGCATGTCAGTCTCGCTTGCGTGCCGCAGCCGGACCACCGTGAGCCTGAGGACCGCGAGGCGCTCGCGACGCAGGACGAGGTGGCGGCGCACCTGCGGCTCAGCAAGTCGGCGTTCCGGCGGCTCGTGCATCCGGAGCTCCCGAAGGTCCGCATCGGCCAGCGGGTCTTCTACGAATGGGAGGACGTCCGGGCATGGGTAAGAAGCCGCAAGGTTGGGCCCTCCGAGTTGACCAACGTACGGGCAACTACACGGTCCGTTTCCGCGCTCCCGACGGTCGACGAGTCCACCGCTCGACGGGCACAGCAGATCGAAAAGATGCTCTCCGGGTCGCCGCGGCGCTCTACGAAGAGCACCTGACCGGCCGCCCCGCGCCCGCGCTCGAGCGGCTCTTCGCTCTCTGGCTCGCCGAGCACGAGGCCCGGATCAAGCCGCCGACGCTGAAGCGCTACGCCGAGCAGGTCCGCCTGCACATCGTCCCGTTCTTCGAGACCTACGAGGAGATCACCGACGCGACGGTGCAGAGCTTCATCGCCTACCGGCTGAAGAACGTGAAGGCCGCGACGGTGAACCGCGAGCTCACGGTGCTCCGGCAGTTCCTCCGGTGGTCGCAGCTCCACGGCTTCCGGGAGCACGCCCTCGCGGTCCCGTCAGCGCCGCAGCGGGCGGCGGGAACGAAGCACAAGAACGGCGGGCAGCGGACCGTGGAGCTCAGCCCGGAGCAGGTGGCCGCGCTCCTCGAGGCGCTGCCGGAGGTGACGCCCCGGGGGAAGGCCCCCGCCCGCGACTTCGTCCGCGTCGTCTACGAGACCGCGCTTCGCTACCGGACGGTCGCCGAGCTCGAGGCGCCGCGGCACTACCGGAAGGGGCGGAGCGAGCTCGTCGTCACCGACGACATCGACAAGGCCGGGTACGGCCGGACGCTCCCGCTCACCCCGCGCGCCCGGGAGGCGCTCGACCGGCACGCCCCGAGGCGCGGGCTGGTCTTTGGGCGCGTCGACCTACGGGCCGCGTTCAAGGCGGCGGGGCGCGCCGTGGGCCTGCCGGAGGAGGACGTGCCCCACCTGAGCTTCCACGATTTCCGCCACGCTCGGCTGACGGAAATCGGCGGCGTGGCGGACCTCCCGACGACCGCCTTCATCGCCGGGCACAAGCACGTGACCACGACCTCCCGCTACGTGCATCCGCACCGGCGGAAGGCCGAGGCCGCGCTCGCCGCGCTGGCCGGCCCAAAATCGACATCGGGACACGAAGCGGGACACGGCGACGAGTCGAGGCCGCGTTGATGGTCGCGCGATCGACGAATCGCCCGTGGTAGCCGAGGCCGGACTCGAACCGGCACTCCCGAAGGAAGCGGATTTTGAATCCGCCGCGTCTGCCATTTCGCCACTCGGCCGGGAGCGCAGGGGGTAGCGCGCCGCGGGCGCCGGAGCCACCGCAGGCGTTGTTTCTGGCCGAGCCGCGCCGATACCCTCTCCCGCGATGGCCGTCCCTCCGAAGCTCAGCCCCGACGAGATCCGCACCTTCCTCGAGGCGCACCCCGAGTGGCAACACGAGGAGGGCAAGCTCGTCCGGAAGTACGTCGCGAGCACCGACCGCATGGCCCTTCGGCTCATCCGGCGCATCGGTGACCTCGCCGTCGGCGCGCAACACCACCCGGACCTCTACTGGGTCTACAACCGCATCCGCATCCTCCTCTGGACCCACGACGCCGGCGGCCTCACGCGCCACGACACGCACCTCGCCGCCGCCATCGAAGACGTGTTCCAGGACGGCTGAGCCGCGTGGCCCCCGTCCCCGCCGACCGCGTCGCCGTCGTCGTCAACGGCAACGCGCGCCGGGTCACCGAGGAGATCGTCGGCATCCTCGACGAGCTCGTCCGGAGCGGCGACCTCTTCGTCTCTCGCTCCCTCGACGAGGGCCGCGAGATCGCCGCGCGCATCGTCGCCCGGGGCTACGCCACGGTCCTCACCGGCGGCGGCGACGGGACCTTCACGCAGATGGTCACCTGGGTCACCCAGGAAGCCCGCGCCCAGGGGAAGGAGCCGCCGCGCTTCGGCCTGCTCAAGCTCGGCACGGGCAACGCGCTCGCGTGGGTACTCGGGAGCGGCAAGGCCCACACGGCCGTCGCCGACCTCGCCCGCATCCGCACCGAAGGCGGCACCCGGAACCTTCGACTCCTCGACATCGAGGGCACCCTCGCGCCCTTCGCCGGGCTCGGCGCCGGGGCCCTCGCGCTCCAGCACTTCGAGCACGTGAAGGCGCGCCTCGGCGGCGTCCCGGGCATCGGAAAGCACCTGACCGGCGGCGTCTCGCACGCCGTGGCCATCGTCGGGCGCGCGGTGCCGGACGTGCTCCGCCAGGCGCCCGGCGAGGTGCGCATCGTGAACCGCGGCGCCCCGGCCACGAAGCTCGACGCCGACGGCCAGCCGACGGGGATCCCCTTCCCCACGGGCGCGGTGATCTACGGCGGCACGCACCGCGGCGTCCTCGCGTCGACCATTCCCTACTGGGGCTTCGGCGCGCGCATCTTCCCCTTCGCCAACGAGCGCGAAGACCGCTTCCATCTCCGCGTCGTCGACATCGGGAGCGCCGCCGTGGCCCGGAACCTCCGCGGCATCTGGCAAGGCACCTACCGCGACCCGAAGGTCCACGACGTTCTCGTCGAGCACGTCGAGATCCAGCTCGGCCGGCCGACGCCCCTCGAGATCGGCGGCGACTACGTCGGCGACCGCGAGCGCCTCGAGATCCGCCTCTCCCCGGAGCCCGTGCGCGTCGTGGACTATTACGCGCCGCCCCCGGTCAGCTGATTCGCGCGCCGCCGTTCGGAAGACAGGCGCGGCCTCGCCGCGTTGACCCGATCGACGCGGCGCCGGTACGCTCCGCGCGCCTCGGGAACCCCCCGAGCCCCGCTTTCGTCGGGGCGAAAGACGCCGATGGGCCATCCCCTGAAACGGACCCGCCACGCCGCCTTCGCTGCGCTTCTCGTCGCCCTCTTGCTCGCCTTCGCGGGCTTCGTGCGCGAGGCCTCGGCCGCCCGCGTCACCGGGAGCGTGCGCATGCCCGCCCCGGGTGCGGCGCCTCCGAGCGACGACCCGAGCGGCTATTG
>JBCDGX010000482.1:0-5058 GCA_038750805.1 Myxococcota bacterium | reverse complement strand
CTCGGCTGCGGCGCGCCCCCGGACGCCCTCGGACCGGAGCCCGCGCCGCCCGCGCCCCCGGAGGCCGCGCCCGCCCCTCAGGAGGCCGCGCCGCCGCCCGTGCCGCTGGTCCCGCCGGACGACCTGCGCTTTCCGCCGAGCGGCGAGGGGGAGGGCTTCCTTCACGACGATCTCCTCGCCGCCCTCGAGAGCGCGCGGCCCCGGGAGTTCAAGCCCGTCGGCACGACCTCCATCGTCTTCCGCATGAAGACCCGCTCGCCGCACACCGCCGCGTTCAAGCCGCGCACCCGGCAGCATCGCTTCGGCTGGAAGTCCGAGATCGCCGCCTACCGCCTGGCGCGGCTCCTCGACATGCCCGAGGTCCCGCCGGCCATCTCCCGGCGCATCGGCTACCGGGAGATCCGCGACCAGATGCACGCCAGCCTCGCGGGTGACGCCGAGGCCCTCGAGGAGATCCGGGACGAGACGCTCTGGAACCCCGACGGCGCGGTGTGGGGGGCGGCCATCTACTGGATCCCCGGCATGGAGCCCCTCGAGCTCGCGTCGGACGGGACGCCCTGGGCTGCCTGGGTCGATCAGGAGCCGCCGCTCGCGTCCGCGGATGCCGAACGGGCGGCGGACATCTCCCGGATGGTCGTCTTCGACATGCTGATCGGGAACTGGGACCGCTTCAGCGGCGGGAACGTGCACACCCAGCCGGGCGATGGCCGCGTGTTCGTCCGCGACCACAACGCGGCCTTCGGTGCCCCGCTCCCGACGCGCCTCCGCGAGCGCCTGCGCGGCTACCTCGAGCGCGTCGAGCGCTTCTCCGCCACGCAGCTCGACCGGCTCCGGCGCCTCGACGCCGACGCCGTCGAGCGCACGCTGGCGGACGACCCCGTGCACGCGGACGACGCGCTCCTCGGCCCGCGCCAGATCGCGGAGATGCTGGACCGCCGCGACGCGATCCTCTCCTGGGTCGGCGCGCTCGTCGATCGCTACGGTGCGGACGCCGTGGTGTGTTTCCCGTGAGCGTGCCCGTCTTGCTGGCCGTCGCGTTCGGCGCCTTCTTCATCGGCTTCGGAGCGGGGCTCGCCGTCGGGCGGAAGCGCGAGGTGGCCCTCCGGCGGGCCCTCGCCACGCGCACGCGGGAAGCGGGGGAGCGCGTCATCGCGTTCTCCGATACCGTCGCCCTGCCGCGTGGCTCGCTCACCCCCGACCCGCGCGCGACCGACGAGAGCGATTCATGAGCGACGACGCCCCGACCCCCGCCGATTTTGGCCACCTGCTGGCGCTCCTGGTCCACGACCTCCGGAACCCCGCGGCGACCGTCGGCGCCAACGTCGACTTTCTCCGGGAGGTCGAGATCCCCGACGAGGACGCGCGGGATGCGCTGGACGACGTCGGCCTCGCCCTCGAAGAGCTCAAGCGCGGGCTGACGCAGATCGGGTGGATCGCGCGCTGGCTCGGCGGCGAGAAGGCCCTCTCCCCGGCGGACGGCGACGTGCGCGCCAGCCTCGAGCACCTCGCGAGCAAGCGCGGCGTGCCGCTGAAGCTCGCGGAGGGAACGCTCCGCGCGAAGGGCGGCGCCGGCGTGGGGGACCTCGTCGTCGTGCTCCTCGACAACTCGGACCGCCACGCCCGCGGCAAGGACGTGGCCATCGAGGCCGAGGCGTACGCAGGCGGCGGGGTCGCCGTGCGCGTCATCGACGGGGGCACGCCCGTGGACCCGGCGCTGCGCGAGGCCGCGTTCCGCATCGCGGGCCAGCCCGCCATCAAGGGCAAGTCCGAGGGCCGCTACGGGCGCTTCGCGGGGCTCGTGGCCGCCCGCGCCGCCGTCGAGAGCATCGGCGGCAGCCTCGTCGCCGACGAGCGCGACGGGAAGTGCGTCTTCGAGCTCGTGCTTCCGGCGCCGTGATCCGAGCCGTGGACGTCATCCCCGAGTCCGTTCGCGCCGTCCTGGACGTGGAGGTCTGGGCCGGGACCGTGGGCGCCTGGGCCCTCGCGCTCGGCATCTTCCTGGCCGTGCTCGCGGCCGGGCGCCTCGTCGTGCGGGTCCTTCACCGGCGGCTCCAGAAGGCGGCCAAGCTCACCGAGCAGGTGCTCGACGACGCGCTCGTCGAGGCCATCGGCGAGACCCGGGGCTGGTTCTACGTCGCCCTCGGTCTCCGCCTCGCGACGGGGCATCTCGCGCTCCCGGCGCGGCTCCGCGAGGTCGTCGACGGGCTCACGATGCTCGCCTTCCTCTGGCAGATCGGGCTCTGGGTCGGGCACCTCGCGCGCTCGGGCGTCGACGATTGGGTGCAGCGCGCCGGGGAGGACGACGCGGCGCGCCGCCGGACGGCGGCGGGGGCCTTCAAGCTCACGCTTCGCATCGTCGTCTGGAGCGTCCTGCTCCTCGTCTTCCTCCAGAACCTCGGCGTGGAGATCGGCGGGCTCCTGGCGGGGCTCGGCGTGGGTGGCGTGGCGGCGGCGCTCGCGGTGCAGAACGTGCTCGGCGATCTCTTCGCGTCGCTCTCGATCTACTTCGACCGCCCCTTCGACGTCGGCGATTTCGTCGTCGTGGGGGACTACATGGGAGAGGTCGATCGCATCGGCTGGCGCTCCTCGCGGCTGCGGAGCCTCGGGGGCGAGCTCCTCGTGCTGGCCAACTCGGATCTCGCGAAGAGCCGGGTCCGGAACTTCCGGAAGATGTTCCGGCGGCGCGTCGTCACGAAGGTCGGCGTCGTCTACGGCACGCCCCACGACACCCTCCGCGACGCGCCGGGCCTCCTCCGCGAGTCCGTGGAGGCCGTCGAGGGCACGACCTTCGAGCGCGCCCATTTCCAGGCCTTCGGCGCCTACTCCCTCGACTTCGAGATGGTCTGGCATGTCGAGGATCGCGACTACGGCAGCTTCATGGACAAGCAGCAGGAGGTCCTGCTGGGCATCCATCGCCGCTTCGAGGCGGCCGGGCTGGCCTTCGCCTTCCCGACGCAGACCCTCGACTTCGAGGGGCCCGTGCCCGTCGCTCCGCCGGCCTCCTGAGCGGGCTCAGAGCGCCGAGAAGCGCTTCACGACGATGGTGTCGCCGACCATGCCGACGCTGACCTCGGCCCCGCGCTTGGTGCCGTGGACCTCGGCCCGCAGGCCGTCGCGCTGAAGCTCGGCCGGGGGGTCGAGGAGCTCGACCTGCCGCCCGTCGTCGGTGACGAGGGCCCAGAGGCCGCCCTCGAGGCCCAGCTTGCGTACGGTTCCGCGATAGACGCTCATGATGACGGAGTGCGTCCGCGAACGCGGTCTCGCAAGCGTGCAACGCGCTTGACCGCGGCTGGCAGGCCATCGATGGTGCGGCCCATGGTCGACGAGGCCACCCTCCGCGCCCACCTCGAGCGGCTCGGTTGGGAGGCGGTACCGCATGGCGAGGGGACGCTGAAGAGCGTCCACCTGACGAGCGAGGGGGAGGTCCCCGTGTACCTCCGCCTCGACGCCAACTGGCTCGTGGCGAGCGTGGTGCCCTTCCTCGCGACGGGGGGCAACAACAGCTTCGAGCTCGCGCGCTGGCTGCTCCGCATGAACCGCGACATGCGCATGTCGAAGTTCGCCTACGACGAGGATGGGGACGTGGTGCTCACGCTGGAGCTCCCGACCGAGTCCCTCGACTACGAGGAGCTCGCCGGGGCCCTCGTCGCGCTGCTCGACGACGCCATGGAGCATCGGGCGACGCTCCGCGCCGCCGCCACGTCCTGAGGCTCATTTCACGGGCGGCGCGGGCGCGACCAGGCAGAGGTCCGCGAGGTCCGTGACCTCGGTCTCCTCGCCGCTCGCGAGCGTGAGGACCGCGCGGTTGCTCCCGCCGCGCGTACCGTGCACGCCGGTCACGAGCCCCGGCGCCTCCGGGAAGCTCGGCCGGCGACGCATGAGCTGCATGCCGAGGACCCGCTCGAGGGGGAAGGGCGTGAGCGCTGCGGCCTCGGCCGGCGTGAGCGCCTGGTCGCGGCCGCGGAGATCGAGGCGCACGGCGCCATCGTCGGCGCGCTGCACCTCCGCGAGGCAGCGGCCTCGGTCCTCCGTGTCCCACCAGACGTAGTCCTTCGGGTGCACCTCGGTCTCGCCGCCGAAGAGCACGGCGCTGACCATGCAGCCGACGATGCTGCCGAGCCCCCAGCCTGCGAGCACCGAGCCGAGGACCGTGCGCCGGAGCGTCTTCTGCACCCTCCCGGCGACCTCGGCGACGCGCGCGGCGCCGGCCTGGGCCCGGGCGGCGTAGCCCGCGAGCTCCTCGCCGCGCGCCTGCTGAGCCTCGGCGCGGGCGTCGGCGCTCACGAGGTTGTCCGCGTGGCAGAAGCCGCAGCGCGCGACGCCGACCCCGGCCTTCACCGCGATGGGGCCGCCGCAGACGTGGCAGCGATGCGGTTGCCCGGGCCCGAGCGGCGGGAGGGCGGCGACGAGGCCCTTCAGCTCCGTGAGGGCCTTCCGCACGCGCCGGTCGCCGATGGCGATGCCTGCGGCCGTGAGCAGGAGCGGCAGGTTGCACACGCAGAGCCCGACGAGGCTCTGCGCGGCGAAGCCCTCGAAGCGCGCGTCCTGGATGGCGCCGGAGATCGACGAGGCCAGGCAGAGCACGAGGGGCAAGGCCACCGCCGCTGCGCTCAGCAGGTAGGTCCAGCGCAGCGCTTCGCTTCGGCTGACGAGCGCCTGCTGGCGCTCCGTGAGCTGGCGCGTCGCGACCGCCTGGGCCCGGAGGTCCGCGGCGGCTGCCCCGAGCTCCTGCGCCACCTGCGGCGGGAGCGCGCCGGCGTAGGTGCAGAAGGGGCAGGTGAAGCGGTCCGGCGTGGCGAGGCAGAGGGGGGCTCGCGCGCCGCAGGACGGGCACCGCGTCGTCAGCATGCGCGAGAGACTACAACTGCCCCCGGAGACCCATGACCGACGATCTCTTCCAGCGCGCGGCCCGCGCCGACGCCCCGCTCGCCGAGCGCATGCGCCCCCGGCGCCTCTCGGAGGTGCGCGGGCAGGCGCACCTCGTCGGGCCGGGCCAGCTCTTCAGCCGCGTGGTGAAGGCGGACCGGCTCCCCTCGATGATCCTCTGGGGCCCGCCGG
>JBCDGX010000481.1:0-5058 GCA_038750805.1 Myxococcota bacterium | reverse complement strand
GAGCGGACGGGGCTCAGCCATGGTCGCTTCCTCCCGCGCCTTCCATGCGCCGCGCGGCGGCTCGATGACGCGCCACGGTGCGCTCGAAGGCCCGGCGGGCCAGGCGCAGCCGTGAGTAGACGGTGTTCAGCTTGGCGCCGGTGGCGGCGACGATCTCCGGGGCGGTCATCTGCTCCAGCTCGGCCAGTACGAAGACCTCGCGCTGCGGGGCCGGGAGTCCCTCCAGGAAGGCGTGCAAGAGCCCCGCCGCCTGGGTCCGAGCGGCGACCTCCTGGGGGCTTGCGTCCTTCGCCGCGTGCGTCTCCTGAAGGGGCGTGTGGGGCCGGCGTCGCCGGAGCGCGCGCCGGTGGTCGCTCACCACGCGCCGAGCGATCCCGTAGAGCCAGGTCCGGGGCTTCGAGCGGCCCTCGAAGCTATCGAGGCGGCGGTAGGCCACGACGAAGACGTCCTGCACGACGTCGTCGACGCTCGCGTCCGCGACCCCGAGCCGGCGCACGGTGCGCCAGATGAAGTCGAAATGCTCCTCGTAGAGCTCCGCGAACGATGGCGTCGCTTCACGCGGCCGGACCCCGACGGCGTCGGACCCGGAATCCGCGAGGCCCCCAAGGGGCGCGCTTGCGGCGATGGTCATCAGTGTTCCCCGTGGCCCCGGAGGGCCGAAGCCGTCACGACGTCCTCCCGAGACGTACGCGAACCTCGAAAAGGGCGGCGCCGGCGACGGCACCGAGGCGGGCGACGGGCGGGGTGGCGCCCGCGCCGTCCGTGGCTCCTTCGACCACGAAGCGAACGCGATTCACCGCCATGCGCACGTCCCCCGAGACCGCGAGGCCGAGCCGGCCTCCGATGCCGCTCGGCCACCAGGACGCGCCGGCGACCACGCCGAAAGCGCCGACGGGCTCGCGGACCGGGCCGGCCGGAGTCAGCCGGTTCCCCTCGGCGCGCGCGGAGACCACGCCGGCTTCGACGAGGGCGCCCACGCGGACCCCGAAGCGGCCCTCGGCGCCGAGGCGGGGCGCCCATCCCCCCTCGAGGCGGGCGACGCCGTAGCGGAGACGCACGCGCACGCGCACCTCCTCGTCTTCCACGTTCAGCATCAGCCGGTAGGGCCCCGGGCTCTCCTGCGGATTGAGCATGGCGCGGAGCGCGACGTAGCCCCGGCGCCAGAGCCGCGTCTCGAGCCCGGCCGCGAGCCCCACCGTGCGCGATGGCAAGAAGCCGGCCTCGAGGTGCGCTCCGAACCGCAGGGACCAGCGCGGCGGACCCGCGGGCGGCGTCGGCGGCACGGCCGGGATGGCCGGGAGCGGCGGCGCGAGCTCCTCCCCGGACTCGTCGGTCCGCAGCACCGGAACCGGAGCCTCGCGGGCCGCGGTCTCCATGGCGAGGCTCGCCAGCAGCACCGCGGCCTCCGCGAGGGGCTCGCAGCTCGGCGCCTCGAGCGTTCGCTCGGCGAGCGCTTGGCCGTCCCGCGTACCGCGGAGCGTCAGCCGGTACCCGTCCTCGGTCGGCTCGACGGTCGCCTCGAGCACGAGCCCGGGCGCGATCCCCGCCGGCACGTAGAGGCGCGTGGCGATCTCCTCCGCGTCGGGGCACTCGGGGGGCGCGCTCCAGCGGAGCAGCCCGGCGGCCTGCGCGCGTGCCTCGGTCGCGCACGCGAGCCCCATGACCAGGGAGAGCCCGGTCAGGAAAGCCGTATGCGTGATGCTGAGCCCTCGTCCCACGTCGCGTTCCCGCGCAGCCGCCCCGCGAAGGGGCGATGGCACGTTCGGTCGAGAGCCCGGCCGCGTTCCTCGGCCGATGCCCGCTCCCCACCGAGCGTCCCTCGCTGAGTGCAGGATACCGGCCAATCGAGAAAGGCTCATCCCCCTCGATTTGGCACGGCATGGCACCTCCCGAGGCACACTGCGTGTCAAGACGGCGCGTCCCCGTGGAAGGTCCTCCGCTCGAGTCTCCCGAGGATGCCGAGCCGCCTCGAAAAAATGTTGCCTCGACTGTAATATTCTGAGATAGACGAAATCGCGCGACGCGCTGGTCTGCCAGCGAGCGTTCGACGCGCGACCGACACCATGGCCAAGACCCTTCGAACCCTCCTCCTCGCCACCTTCCTCTTCGCCGGCCCGACCGCGGTGACCGTGCTCTCGACGCCCTCCGTCGCCCAGGCGGACGACGCCGGTTCCTGGTGGCGCCGGGCGCGCCGTGCCCGGCGTGCCGCACGCCGTGCGAGCGCCTCCCGCGCCGTCCCGGAGATGAGCCCGAACGTCGCCGGCTCCGCCGGTGCGCTGCTCATCGGCGGCGCGCTTCTCGTCGCGAGCGGCCGTCGCCGGCGCAGCGACGAGCTGGCCTGACCTCCTTCGGAGGCGAACGCTCGCGGGGCCTCGGGGCCAGGGACGGGGACCCCCGCTTCCGGGCCGCGGCAGCCGTCGGCGTGCTCGCCGCCGAGGTGCTCGCGCTCACGACGATCTACGACGCCTACCCGCTCGCGGAGGCACTCCCGGTCCTTCGCTGCGCCGGGCCCATCGTCGGCCTGGGCGTCGTCTTTCTCACCACGTTGCTCCTGAGCGCGCGCCTCCGTCCGCGCGTTCTCCGCGTTCCCCTCGAAGCCCCCCGGGGCGGCGTGCTGGTCGCTGCCCTCGTCGCGCACGCTGGAGCCTTCGCCCTCCTCTTTCCGGCGATTCGGGCGCTCCTCGCGACGCCGGACGCCCCGCGGCTGCTCTTCGTGAGCGGGCTTTTCTTGGCGCTCGTCGGCTCGGCCGCCGCCGTTGCGTTGCGCCCGGCGAGCTGGGGCGCCCTCCTCCGCGCGCGGCGCCAGGACCTCGGCGCGGCCTTCGTCGTCGCCTTCGCGGCCTGGGGCGCGGGGCTCCTGGCCGAGGAGCTCTGGTACGGCCTCGCGGACGTCACGCTCGTCCTCGTGGTGGTCGGCCTGGGGCTCGTCGCGTCCGGACGGATCGTCACGGAGGCCGAGGCGCGAATGGTCGGCCTGGACGACTTCCTCGTGGAGATCGCGCCCGTCTGCTCCGGCATGGAGGGCCTCGGCCTCATCGCCGTGCTCACGCTCGCCTGGCTCGTGGTGCGCCGCCGCGAGCTCCGCTTTCCGCAGGCACTGCTCCTCGTGCCCCTCGGCCTCGTCGCCGTCTACGCCGCCAACGTCGTCCGCATCGTCGCGCTGATCCTCCTCGGGGCGCGCGTGGACCCCGAGGTCGCCCTCGGCGGCTTCCACTCGAAGGCCGGCTGGCTCTTCTTTTGCCTCATCGCCTTCGCGCTCCTCGCGCTCGCGGAGCGCTCCTCCTTCTTCGTGGCGAGCCGCGAGGAGGAAGGGGAGCTCGAGTACCCCGCCGCGCCCTACCTGGCCCCCCTCCTCGCGTGGATGGGGACGGCCATGGGCACGGGTCTCTTCGCGGCGGGGATCGACCGCCTCTACGGCTTCCGGCTGGTCGTCGCCGCGCTCGTGCTCGCGCGCTTTCGTCCCACGCTCCCCCTGCGCCGCGCGGCGCCGGCACCCGGGGCCATCGGGCTCGGCCTCGTCACCTTCGCCCTCTGGTTCCTGCTTCACCCCGAGCCGCCCGCGGAGGACGTCGAGGCCCTGCGCGCGGGCTTCGACGCGCTCTCGCCCTTCGAAGCCTCGGGCTGGCTCCTCGTCCGCGTGGTCGGCTCGGTTCTCGTGGTGCCCCTCGTGGAGGAGCTCGCCTTCCGCGGCTTCCTCCTGAGGCGCCTCGTGGCCGCGGATTTTCTTGCGGTGCCGTTGACGACGAGGCGCGCTCTTCCGGTGCTTCTCTCGTCGCTAGCCTTCGGCCTCACGCATCAGAGCGTCGTCGCCGGCACCGTGGCGGGGGTGCTCTTCGCCTACGCGCAATCGGCCCGAGGCCGCACCGAGGACGCCATCGTGGCGCACGCCGTGGCGAACGCCGCCGTGGCCGCCGCAGTGCTCTTCGCCGACCAGTGGTGGCTCTGGAGCTAGCGGACTCAGGACACTGGCCTAGCGGCAGACCGGCCGCCGGCCCGGGAGGCGGTAGCGGGGCCGTCGAAAGTCGCGCGGGTCGAGGCCCTCCCGGCGCCGAAGCCCCTCGACGACGGCGTCGCGCAGGAGCCGGTCCTCGTAGGTGATCTCCGGTCGTCTCCCTTCGAAGAGGCCTGAGGTGGCGACGTAATCGGAGGTCACGAGCGTCAGGACCCTCGCGGCCTCGACCCGCTGCCCTCGCCGGTCCCGGAGCGTGGCCTCGGGCCCGCGCGGGCCGCAGCGCACCTCCACGTCGAGCCCCGCGATGGAGAGGCCGCCGCCGCCCCGGCGGGCGTGGTCCTCGAAGAGCGAGGCCACCGCCTCCGCGCGCATCCGGAGCAGGGCCACGCGGTTGTCGAAGGGGAAGGCCTCGTAGACGGAGCCGAAGCGAAGCGGCCCGCTCGGGAGGTCCGCGCGGATGCCCCCTCCGTTCACCAGCGCGAGATCGGCCCCCGGCACCGCCTCGAGCGTGAGGTCCGCGAGGAGGTTGCCGAGCGGGGACTCGTCCCGGTAGCTCCGCTCGAAGCGTCCCCGAAGCCGCGGGCCCAGACGCTCCTCGAGGCGTGCGGAGGCGGCCTCGAGCTCGGGCGCGATGGCCGCCGCGACCCGCGCGTCACGCACCACCGGCCGGCCCTCGTATCGCCCGACCTCGCAATCGTCCGGGTTCCGGGGTCGCCGCTCGCAGAGGTCCCGCGGCGCGTGGATGCGTCGCCCGACGACGCCCTCGGGGCCGACCTCGAGGTCGACGCGACCGAACGATCGTCCGTACGCACGGCTCTCGATGATCGCCACGCCGGCCACCTCGTGGGCCACGGCCTTCTGCGTGTGTCCGTCCACGATCTCGTCCACGAGACCGCGGGGGAGGGCACGGGCCAACTCGAAGATCTCGCTATCGGCCTCGCAGCTCCCGAGCTCCTCCGGCGCGTCGAAGCGTTCGCAGCGGCCGCCGGCATGCGCGGCCACGATCACCGCCTGCGCGCCTCGCTCCCGGAGCGCGCGGGCCTCCCGCACGATGGTCTCGGCGAGCGGGGCCATGCTCAGGTCGCGCACGTTGGCGCGGACCGTCG
>JBCDGX010000480.1:0-5065 GCA_038750805.1 Myxococcota bacterium | reverse complement strand
CGCCCGGTCCCGCGTGTACGTGGCCGAGAGCGCCGCGACGAGCTCCGGGAGCGGCCGGGAGGGCGCGCCGTAGAGCGCGTTCGCCGCCGTCGCGGCCCGCTCGGCCCAGGCGTCCAGGCTCACGTCCGCGTCCCTTCCGAGACGCGGACACCCCTCGCCTGCGTGCTAGCGTGACGCCAGCGTAGGTGCGGCCTCCAACGGACGATGACCCTCATGAGCTCTTCCACCGCCGCCGCCGGACCGGCCTGGGCGCCGCCCCTCTGGCACGCCCTCGCCGCCCTGACCGTCGCGGGCGTCCTCGCGACCCTCTACCTCACCTTCGCCGTGGCGCCGGTCGAGGCCCAGATGGGGATCGTACAGAAGATCTTCTACTTTCATGTGCCCGCCGCCCAGGCGATGTACGTCGGTTTCATCGCCGCCGCCGTCGGCGGGCTGATGTACCTCTGGAAGCGGAACGACGCCTGGGACGCCTTCTGCGTCGCCGGAGCCGAGGTCGGCATGCTCTTTTGCCTCATCGTCCTCGTCACCGGACCGCTCTGGGGACGCAAGGCGTGGGGGGCCTATTGGGTCTGGGACCCCCGCCTCACGAGCACCCTGCTCACGGGCCTCCTCTACATGGCCTTCCTCTCCCTTCGCGGCTCGGGCATGGCCGGGGCCATCGAGAAGCGCTTCGCTGCGGCGCTCGCCGTGATCAGCTTCCCCATGCTCTTCCTCATCAAGTACAGCGTGGCCCGCTGGGCCGGGCAGCACCCGCAGGTCGTGACCGGCGAAGGGCAGGGCCTCGCGCCGGACATGTACCCGGCCCTCGGCGCCGGGCTCGTCTTCGGATTGCTCCTCGTGGGCTGGCTGCTCTGGGCACGCTATCGCGTCGAGCGCACGCGTCAGCAGGTCGGCCGCCTCGAGCAGGAGGCCGCGGAGCGCGGGCTCCTGGAGGACCTCTACTGATGCGCGTCGCACCCTCCCTGGCCCGCTGGGCCGGCCTCGCCCTCACCCTCGTCACGAACGTCGCCCTGGCGCAGGACCCGAGCGAGCGCGCCGCCGGCTTCCGGGCCGTCGAGGGCGCAAACGTCGAGGACGTGCCCGGCGGCATGCTCCTCATCGCCGCCTACGCCGTCGCCTGGGTCCTCGTGCTCGGCTTCGTGTGGCGCATGTGGGGGCTCCAAAAGAAGGCCCGTGAGGACCTCGACCGCGTCGAGCGCGCCCTCGCCGAGCGCTCGGGCGAGGGGGGCTGATGGGCGATTGGCCCCTCGAGCACCTCTTCTACATCCCGGCGATCCTCCTCGTCGGCGTGGCGCTGGGCTTCCGCCTGGGCGCCAAGGCCGCCCGCGAAGAGCTCGCGAAGCGCCGCCGCGAAAGGCTCCGCTAGCGGGATCCGGCGTCCGCCCGGAGCGCGACGCCCGCGCCCAGGACGAGGACAACGGCGGCCCAGAGGCCGAGCTGCGCGAGCCCGGCGACCGCCACGACGAGCCCGCCTGCGGCCGTCCCGAGCCCCTGGCCGAAGTAGAAGAACGAGAAATAGAAGGCGAGCGCCGTGGGCGCCTCGGGCCCCGCCGCGCGGACCACGCGGAACTGGAGCACCGGGACCAGCGCGAACATCGACGCGCTTCCGAGGAGGAGCGCGCCGGCGCAGCCCACGATGGCGAGCGTCGATCCCGGCGCCGCCAGCGCGAAGAGCGCCGTGAAGGGCAAGAACCCGAGCGCGCCGCCGATGAAGGCCGCCGCCATCACGCGGGGGCTTGGGCTTCGGTCCGCGAGCGCGCCCCCGAGGGCCGTCCCGACGGCGCCACCGAGGCCGACCACGGCCTGGAGTCCACCGACGCCCCGCGCGCCGAAGCCCGTGAGCCGCTCGAGGACTGGGCCGATGTAGCCGAAAGCCAGGAACACCCCGGCGAAGGCGACCATCACCATCACCAGGTTCGACGCCGCGTCCCAGCGCCGGAGGAAGGTGAAGGAGGGGGGACCGGCCGCGGGTGCTTCCGTGCGCGGGATCGCCAGCGCGATGGCCACGGCGCCCACCAGGTTGAGCACACCAGAGAAGGCAAACGTCGCCCGCCAGCCGAACGCCCCGCCGACCAGCGTGCCGAGCGGAACGCCTGCCGCCAGGGCGAGCACCACTCCGGCAACCACGGCCGCGAGCGCCTTCCCGCGCTGCTCGGGCTTCACCATGGTCGTCGCGACCGCGCCGGCGAGGGGACCGAATACGCACGAGACCGCGGCGGCGACGACCCGGAGCCCGAAGAGCAGGCGAAAGCTCGGCGCCGCGGCGCTCAGCAGGTTCAGGACGCCGAAGGCCGCGAGGGACGCGGCCAGCACCTTCTTGGCGCCGAAGCGCCGGCTCGCGGGGACGAGCACCGGCGCGACGAGCGCGAACGTCACGGCGAAGCCCGTGGCGAGCTGCCCGGCCCGGGCGAGGGGCACCTCGAGGTCCTCCGCCAGGGCGCCGAGGACGCCGAGGAAGGCGTACATGGCCGTGCCGACCGTGAAGTTCCCGAAGGTCAGCAGCAGGAGTCGCCGGTTCACCGCGGCCGGACCCTGACACGCCGAGCCCGCGCGAGGCAGGCGCCCGCGCGATGGGGCTCCCGTGGGGCCTTCCCGGGCGCGGCGCGGGAGGTCCCCCCCGCGTATCGTTCCGTCCCTGCAAAGCCCCCCTGCTCCCGCCGTACGCTCCCCCGCCGCACGCGCGGCAGGAGGAAACGACATGCGACTCAGCGTCATCATCGCGAGCCTCGGGCTCATGCTCGGCCTGGCCACCACGGCCGAGGCGAAGTGCTACGGCTTCCGGGGCAAGGACATCCGCGTCTGCGTGGAGGGCCACGACAACGCCGCCCGCCGCCAGGCCACGAGCGTGTGCGAGGACGTCACCGACGGGAGCTGCAGCATCAGCGGCGACAGCGGCTCGAGCTGCCAGCGCTCGAGCTCCGTGCGTTGCTACGACGCGAGTGGCGAGGAGCAGCGCCGCATCACGCTCGACGACTGAGGGCATCTGTCCGCGAACGGGGACGCCGGGGCCCCTCAAGTGTTCGGGCATCCATCCGATTTTCCATGGCCATGGAACGGCTCCCCCTACGCGCGAAGCTTGCGCTCCTGACCCTCGTTCCGCTGAGCGGCCAGATGCTGCTCACGGCGCAGGTGGTCCCGCCGTCCCTGTCCCGCCTGGAGCGCGCGGACACGCTCGGAGAGCTCGTGCCCCTCGGCGCGGCGCTCTCCGGGCTGGTCCACGAGACCCAGAAGGAACGCGGCATGACCGCGCTCCGCGTCGGCTCCGGTCACACGCGCTTCGGTCCCGAGCTCGAGGCCCAGCGCGAGACCGTCGACGGCCGCCTCGCGACGCTCGGCGCGCGCCGGGGCGAGCTCCACGACCTTCCGGCGCCCCTCCGGAGCGCCCTCGCCGAGCTCGACACGCACCTCGAGGCCCTCGGCGCGCTCCGAACCCGCGCCGATCGCTCCGACGCCGTGGGCCCCCTGCTCGCGGCCTACACGGGCATGAACGCGGCCATCATCGATGCCCTCGGCACCCTCGCGAAGGTCAGCGACGACCCCGAGGTCACGCGCCGCGCGGCGACGCTCGCCAACTTCGTGCTGGCCAAGGAGCGTGCAGGCATCGAGCGCGCCGTGGTCTCGAACGCCCTCGCGGCCGGAACCCTCGCGGCGCCGCTCCACGCCAAGCTCGTCCGCCTGGTCGCCGAGCAGGACGCCTTCCTCGCGCGCACGCGCGCCTGGGCGAACCCGGGGGTGCTCGCGGCCCTCGACGAGCTCGAGGCCGACGCGAAGGTCGCCCGCGCGCGGGCGATCCGTCAGGAGGCGCTGGCCCGGGACGTGAGCGCCGACGCCGAGGAGTGGTGGGGCGTTCAGACGCACACCATCGACCGGCTCAAGGCCCTCGAGGACCAGGCCCTCGGCGACCTCGAGGCCGCCGCCACGGTGGCCATGAGCGACGCCGCGAGCGGCGTGCGCCACGCCCTCGCCCTCGCGATCGCCATCGGGCTGATCAGCCTCCTCGTCGCCTGGACGGTCTCCAAGGGGCTGCGCGCGAAGCTCCAGGAGCTCCACCACGCGGCCGAGCGCATCGCTGGCGGCGAGCCCGTGAGCCTCTCGCCCGCGACCACGAACGATGCCCTCGGCGCCCTCCGCGCTGCCTTCCGCCGCATGAGCGAGGACATCGACGCGATGAGCCGCCAGGCCGAGGCCATGGGCTCCGGCAACCTCGCCGAGCCGATCCGCGCCCGCTCGTCGGGCGATGTGCTGGGCCACGCCCTCGAGTCGACGCGCTCGTCACTGGCGGAGCTGCGCGCCCGCCTCCACGCGGCCGTGCACGGCGCGCGCGAAGGGAACCTCGGCACGCGCATGGAGGTCCGCGGCCTGCAGGGCGAGTACGCCGCGCTGGCCGAGGAGACCAACCAGATGCTCGCGGCGCTCGGCGCGCCGCTCGAGGGCTTCGAGGCGACCCTCGCCGCCATCGCGGACGGCGACCTCAGCGCCCGGGTACCGGACGGCGCGCAGGGGGATCTGGCGCGGCTCGGCGACGCCATCGGTCGTTCCTCCGCGCAGCTCGCGGACGCCATGGCCTCGGTCATCTCCGGGAGCTCCGACGTGAGTCGCGCGGCCGCCGAGGTGGGTACGGCCAGCCAGGAGCTCGCCGAGAAGGCTTCGGACCAGGCGGGGCAGCTCCATGCGATTCGCAGCGGCGCCGCGTCGATCGCGAAGAGCGGCGAAGAGGCCCGGGCACGCGCCGACGCCGCCGCCGCGGCCACCCGCGTGGCCGGGGCCCGGACCGAGGCCAGCCTCGAGCGCATCGCGGAGCTCGACGCGGCCATGGCGAACATGCGGAACGCCAACGAGAAGACGTCGGCGGTCGTGACCAGCATCGACGAGATCGCGTTCCAGACGAACCTCCTCGCCCTCAACGCGGCGGTCGAGGCGGCCCGGGCCGGCGCCGCCGGGCGGGGCTTCGCCGTCGTCGCCGACGAGGTGCGCCGCCTGGCCACGCGCTCGGCCGAAGCCGCGCGGCAGACGGCGGAGCTCCTCGGTGCGGCCTCCGGCGCCGTCGACCAGGGCCTCGTGCTCG
>JBCDGX010000479.1:0-5067 GCA_038750805.1 Myxococcota bacterium | reverse complement strand
GAACAACAAGCGTGAGAGGTCCGGGCCAAAACGCATCTGCCAAGCCCATGGCGACTTCATTAAACCGCCCGTAGCGCTGCGCCATGTCGATGCCGCTTACATGGATGATCAACGGATTAAACGACGGACGTCCTTTGGCAGCAAATATGCGCGCCACGGCATTAGGCAGACGGCGCCGGCCATCGCGGGCACGTCCGCGGGGCACGCGGGGTCGGTGCCGGTGCAGGTCTCGGCGGCGTCGCAATCGGCGTCCACGGCCGGGCGGCACACCACCGTGGGCGGCTCGACGACGTCGGACGGGCAGGCCGTGCTCACCCCGTCACAGACCTCCTCGATGTCGCAGCCGCCAGGCACCTCGGGCCGGCACACGGTGCCGGACGCGACGAAGAGGGGCGCGCAGGCGTCCGAGACCCCGTCGCAGACGTCGTCCGCGTCGCAGAGGTCGGCCGGGTCCGCAGCGTTGCAGACCTCGCCGGACGGCCGCTTCGTGTCGGGCGGGCAGGCGGCGCTGGTCCCCGTGCAGAGCTCCGCCCGGTCACAGCCCCCGGCGACGGCCGGGCGGCAGACGACCGTGGCCGCCTCGAAGCCATCGGCCGGGCACGTGCCGCTCACGCCATCGCAGAACTCCGCGACGTCGCACTCGGCGCCCATCGCCGCGTCGCGGCACATGGTGGTGCTCGGGAGCACGGCGTCGGCCGGGCAGCTCGTGGACGTCGCCACGCAGGTCTCGGCAACGTCGCAGACCCCGGACGAGGCGCGGCACGTGACGGTGGGCGCCACGACGGCGCTGAGCGCACCGCAGGTGCCGTCGGTGGCGGCCCCGGACGCGACGCTGCACGCCTGGCAATCCGTCGTCGCCCCTCCGCCGCAGCTCGTCGCACAGCAGACGCCGTCGACGCAGAAGTCCGACTCGCATTGCCCGTTCGACGAGCAGGGCTCGCCGTTCCCGAGCGGGAAGTCGAAGACGCGCGCCGTCCCGGCGTTCGCGCCACCCGTGGTGTCGTCGTCCGGCGCACCGACCACCGCGCGCGTACCGTCGTTCGCGATGGCGACGGCCGCCCCGAGGCGGTCGTCGGCGGCGCCTCCCATGGCGCTCAGCGTGACCTCTTCGGTCCACACCACGCCGCTCCGGGAGAAGATCGTGGCCGAGCCCGCGTCGAGGACGAGGGGCGAGCCGACGTCGTCGTTCGGCGCGCCGACGATGGCGCGGAGCCCGTCGCCGCTCATGGTCACGGAGCTTCCCTGGAAGTCGCCGCCGCGGGCGCCCGCAGGGCGAAGGACCGCCTGCTGGCTCCACACGCCGCCGGCGCCCCGGGAGAACACCCGTCCGCCGCCGACCTCGGTCTCGCCGCCGAAGTCCTCGGAGGGCGAGCCGCCGACCATGAGCTCCCCCGCATCGTCCATGCCGACCGCCGCGCCGAAGCGCGAGCCGGCCGGGAGCGTCGGCTCGATCACGTCCTCCTCGGTCCAGGTGGTTCCCGTCGTGGAGCGAACGAAGATGCGGGCGCTGCCGGCTCCGGCCCCGGAGGGCGTGTCGTCCTCCGGCGCACCGACGACCGCGCGCGTTCCGTCGTCGTCGATGGCCACGGCGAAGCCAAGCTGGTCGCCCGCGGCGGCCGAGCCTTCGAGCACGTCCTCCTCGACCCACACGCCGGGCCCGGTACGACCGAAGACGATGGCCGAGCCCGCGTCGGCGCCGGCGGCCGTGTCGTCCGAGCGCGAGCCGAGGATCGCCCGAAGCCCGTCGTCGCTGATCGCCACCGCGTCGCCGGCCAGGTCGCCGGTTCCCGGGGCGGCGCGCTCGAGCGTCGCGTCCTCGGACCAGGTGCCGCCCGCGCCGCGGTTGAAGATGCGGCCGCTCCCGCCGAAGAAGACCGCCAGCGGGCCGGTCCCCAGCCGGTCCGCGGGGACGCCCACCAGGATGCGGTTTCCATCCTCCGAGATCGCCACCGCGTCACCGAAGCGATCGTCCGCCTCTCCGTCGAAGGCGTCGAGGGTGGCTTCCTCACTCCACACGCCCGCGCCGCTTCGCGTGTAGACCCGCGCGGAGCCGGAGTTGCCACCGTTCGGATCGTCGAAGGGGACGCCGACGACCGCGCGGTCTCCGTCGCCGTCCATGGCCACCGCGAACCCCGCCTGGTCGTCCGCCGCCGCACCGATGGCCGAGAGCGTCGCCTCCTCGACGGCGATGAGCGGGTCGATGAGCAGGGGGTAGCGCGCGGCCTCGTCGTCCACCTCGATGGTCAGCGCCTCCTCCGTCACGACGAAGCGGGCCGGCACCGAGCGCTCGTCCGCGTCCACGACCCAGAGCCCTTGCACGCGCGCCCGGGTCCGCCCGGATCCGTCGCGGAGGGCCACGTGTCGGGTGCCCACGAGCTCCGGCGCGAGCCCGTCCGTGCGCAGGGCGACGCGGAGCGCTCCGCGCCCTTCCGGCCGCGCGTCGATCGCGAGCGTGTGCTCGACGCCGAGGGGGCCGTGGACGAAGCGCTCGACGACCGCTTCGTGGTTCAGCTCCACCACGTTGCCCTGGGCCCTCGGCGCGGCCTCCGCGAGGGCACGCTCCGGGAGGCCCGAGCGTCCGAGGGACGCTGCGCCGAAGCCGAGGCGCCACGTCTCGCCGCTCGCCCTCACCTCGAGGCCACCCCTGCCTACGGCGAAGCGGGCCCGGGCCTGGCCCGTGAACGCGCGCCCGCCGGCACGGAGGCTCCCGTCCTCGCCGGGCACGCCCCACGCGAAGCCCGCGCCCGCGTTCTCCTGCACGGCGCGGACGTGGGTGGCGAAGAGCTCCGGGGCCATGGCGAGCCCGTGGGTGGGATCGGTCGCGGCGACCGCCTCGACGGGGGCGGACGCGACGGATTCCGGGCTGTCGCCGCACGCCGCGATGAGCACGACGAGGGCCAAGCTAGCGGTGTGAAGCGGGTTCCCCCCCACGCCGCGCAAACGCGCGTACATGGCGCGGAGCGTAGCTTCGGAGCCCCGGGACGGTCTATGGCGAAACGTGCTCCGCGCGACCGCGATGAGCGTCCTCAACCCCCGGCGATGGGCGCCAGGAGAAAGAGCTCGTCGCCGTCTGCCAGGACGCGCTCGGCGTTCGCGTGCACCGGGCAGCGCTCGCCGTTGAGCATGATCGTGTGCGCGAGGTGCGGGCTCTCCGCGAGGGCCCCGCTGAGGTCGAAGCCGTCGCGGTCGGCCCGGGCGATGAACTCCGAGAGGGTCGTGCCCTCGCGGAGGGACCACGTCTCATCGACGTTCCGCCAGCCCGCGCCGATGCGCCCCTGCATCTTGAGGCGCACGCGTACCTTGGGGGTGCGCGCGAAGAGCCCCATCAGGCCTCGGCCCGCGTGTGCTCGCCGAGGAGCTCATGGATGCCCAGCCGCTCGGCGCGGCTGGCGTCGAGCTTCCCCGTCTCGGGGTGCCAGCCCATGGCCGCGTGGAAGTCCCCCTTGAGCTTCTCGATGGGCACGTCGATGTCCCGGAGGGGACCCACCTTCAGCAGCCCGTCGCCCCGACCGAACATCCGGCCGGGCACGTTGAAGTCCGCGGGCGTGAGGCCCTCCCGGACGTTGAAGGCGTGGCGGAGGTTCTGGATGCGTTCGCCGCAGGCGAGGAGCTCCTTCGCGTCCATGTCCCAGCCCGTGAGCGCGTTCGTCATCTCGAGCCAGGGCAGCCCGCCGGTCAGGTTGGTGAAGAGGCAGAGGCCGAGCCCGTTCATGACCTGGTGCGCGTTCGTGTAGTGCGCCTGCGCCTGCCCCTTCCCCTCGTCACCGTTCCAGCGGATGGCGAGCTCCTTCGGGTCGACGGCATCGGGGATCGGGAAGCCGACGTTGAAGACCTCCTTCCAGGACGCCCCGCCGGCCGTGTGACGCCCCGGGGTGGGGTCGGTCACGAAGGTCACGCCCATGAGCGAGGAGAAGCGCGGGTCGTGGTAGGCGGGCTCCTGTCCGCGCACCGCGACCACGTAGGCGTCGGTGCCCTTCCCCACGTGCGCCGCCGCCTTCGCCGAGCCGTGCCGGAGCCACGCGCCGGGCCCCTCGCCCTCGCCCATGGCGATGGTCAGCGCGAGCGCGGCCTCGCCGTTGCCCCAGCGCAGGTCGTGGCCACCGAGGTCCTCCGCCGAGAGCTTCCCCTCCTCGACGCACTCGGCGACCCAGGCGAGCGTGGCGGACGAGCTGACGGCGTCGATGCCGTAGCGGTTGCAGGCGTCGTGGCAGGCCGTGACCACGTCGAGGTCGTCGTTCAGCAGGTTGGCGCCGAAGCCCACGAGCGTCTCGTAGTCCGGCCGCCGCACGTCCTTCAGACCGCGCTTCTTCGACGCGACGATGCCCTTGCAGGGCGCCGGGCAATCCCCGCAGCTCAGCTTCTTCGTGACGCGCTTCTTCACCTCGCCGCCGTCCACGGTGAGGCTCTTGGCCAGCGGGAACTCGGCGGCGCCCACGCCCTTCCAGTTCTTGATGGGCGCGTCGCCGTTCTCGACGCTGAGCGCCACCGCGCTCGTCGTTCCCTGGTCCGCCCAGAGCTGGCGCACGGCCGGCGTGGGCGCCTCGAGCTTGAGGCCGAGGCGCCGGATGATCCGGTAGAACCACCCCATGATCTTCCGGGGCTTCGCGACCCAGACGACGAAGCGCATGAGCGGCCCGACGTCCTTCCTGTACTGGCGGTTGACCCCCTGGCAGAGCCGCTTGTAGGCCTTCGGGTCCGCGATGGGCACCTTGCCCGTCCCGCCGATGACCACGGCCTTGAGGTTCTTGCTGCCGTAGATGGCGCCGAAGCCCTGGCGACCGAAGGCGTGGTAGCGGTCGTTCATCACCGAGGCGATGAGGCTCTGCTTCTCGCCGGCGGGCCCGATGGCGGACACGCCGACCTCGCTCTTGCGCCCGTAGCGCTCGCGAAGGGTGTCGAAGGCCTCCGGGATCTGCGTGCCCCAGAGCTTGCCCGCGGGCTCGATCACGATGGCGCGCTTCCTCGACACTCGGCTTGTCGTTGGGCCGCAACGCAACGCTGTCATGGCGGATCGGTACAGCGAGTTCCTGGCCAGCACGGGCATTGAGGTGCCCGAGGGCGGCAGAG
>JBCDGX010000478.1:0-5094 GCA_038750805.1 Myxococcota bacterium | reverse complement strand
TCACGGAGGTGCCCCTGCTCCCCGGACGCCACGTCTTCCGCGTGACGGGGGAGTGCTGCCTGGACCTCGAGCGCGAAGTGATGGTCTCCCGGGAGGCGCAGCCGCTCGTGCTGCCGCTGCCCCTCGACTATCGCGACGCGCGGCTCTTCGTGCGCGTGAGCCAGGCGCCGGCGGAGGCGAACGTCGCGATCAAGGGGCCGGAGGGTCGCCTCTTCCTCCAGGGCGGGCGCGTGAACCAGATCCTCCAGGTCCCGGTGGGGCGCGAGCGCTTTCCCCGCGCTACCGTGATGGTGACGGCACCGGGGCATCGCACGTATACCCGAGCCGTTCGGCTCACGTCGGGCGGTGACACGCTTCGCCTCGTCGCCGAGCTCGAGCCGGACGCCGGTCGGTCCGACGGCCCGAACGCCACGCCCTGATCCCCTCCCCTCCGCGCACGGGCCGCCCGCCCCATGCTCCGCCCCTCCCTCGCCCTGACCACGGTCGTCGCCCTATCGCTCGGGGTGCCGGGCATGGCCGGTGCCGACGAGGGGTCGTTCTTCGACGGGCGCGCGGCCTATCGGGACGGCGACTACCCGCGGGCCGTCGCGCTCTTCGAGGACTTCCTGCTCCCGGTCCCCGCCTCGAACGACGCGGTGCTGGTCTGCCAGGCGCGGAAGTACCTGATCGCCGGCTACGTCCTCGTGCGGCAGGAGAACGCGGCCCGCGAGGAGGCGCGCCGGCTCCTCACCGAGGAGGCCTGCCGCGAGTCGCCCCTCGACCGGACGAGCTTCCCCGAGGCCGTCGTCGTCCTCTACGACGAGGTGAAGGCCGCCGTGGAGGTCGAGGAGCGCGAGGCCGCCGCCCGGCGCGAGGCCGTGCAGCGCGAGGAGCGGGAGCGCCAGGTCGCCGAGCAGGCCCGCGTCGAGACCATCCGCGAGCTCATCGAGGTCGCCACCACGGAGACCGTCGAGGAGCGGAACTCGCGCTGGGTGGCCCTCCTGCCCTTCGGCATCGGCCAGATCCGGAACGGCCACCGGCGGGCGGGCCTCTTCTTCGCCATCACCGAAGGCCTCCTGGCCGGGGCGACGCTCGGGACCTTCCTCGCGCACCAGTACTACGCGAACGAGGTCAACGAGTTCCAGAACGCCCTCGAGGCCAACCCGGAGCGCCTCCCCGAGTTCCGCGGGGCTCGCCTCGACCAGCTCGAGCGGCGCTTTCGCGTCTCGAACCAGGTGCTCTGGGCGACCACGGGCGCGGTGATGATCGCCGGCGTCATCGACGCCCAGGTCCGCTACGTCCCCGTGCGCACCGAGACGCGCCGGCGCCCGCTCCCGCGCTCCCTCCGGGAGGTGGGCGAGGACCCGGCCGCCTTCGCCCCCGAGCGCGAAGAGCCCGAGGAAGACGAAAAGCCGAGCGATCTCCAGCGTCCACCGGACCTCACGATCCGTCCGGCGGGCCTCGGGCTCTCCCTTCGCCTGCGCTTCTGACGAAGTCGCTTGACAGGTGCGGCTTCGCCGGTAGATTTCGCCTCCCTCGCGCCGGGAGGGATCTCGTTTGCGACGCCCCCGTCATGGTGTCGAAACGCGACCCCCCGCTCGACCCGAGGGCTACGCGTCCACGGCCGCTGGCCAAAACGCGCAGAAAACGAAGGATTCCGCCGGCACCTCGAAGGGTGGCCGGCTCTTCGCGTCTCAGGGCCTCCCTTCAGGGCCCTCCTTGCTCACGACGACTCGCACATGCCGACCATCAACCAGCTCATCCGGAAGGGCCGGGCCAAGCAGCGCCGGAAGACGAACTCTCCGGCGCTTCAGAACTGCCCGCAGAAGCGCGGCGTGTGCGTCCGCGTCTACACGACGACGCCGAAGAAGCCGAACTCGGCGCTCCGGAAGGTCGCGCGTGTGCGCCTCTCCAACGGCATCGAGGCGACGACCTACATCCCCGGCGAGGGCCACAACCTCCAGGAGCACTCGGTCGTGCTCATTCGCGGCGGTCGTGTGAAGGACCTCCCGGGCGTTCGCTACCACGTCGTTCGCGGCACCCTCGACGCCACCGGCGCCGGCGGTCCCTCGAACACCAACAAGGCCAACCGCACGCAGCGCCGCTCCAAGTACGGCGTGAAGCGGCCGAAGAGCTGAGCCCGCCATGAGCCGTCGCCGCGAAATTCCGAAGCGTCAGATCACCCCCGACGCCAAGTACAAGGACAAGCTCGTCGCGAAGTTCGCGAACGTCCTGATGTTCGGCGGCAAGAAGTCGACCGCGGAGGGCATCCTCTACGGCGCCTTCGACGTCATCGAGGAGCGCTACAAGGAGGACCCCATCGAGGTCTTCCGCAAGGCCCTCGACCCGGTGAAGCCCCGCGTCGAGGTGAAGTCCCGGCGCGTCGGCGGCGCGACCTACCAGGTCCCCGTCGAGGTTCGGAACGACCGCCGCACCAGCCTCGCGATGCGCTGGCTCGTCAACTACAGCCGCGCACGCGGCGAGAAGTCGATGACCGAGCGCCTCGCCGCCGAGCTCGTCGAGGCCAGCCAGGGCCGCGGCAACGCCGTCAAGAAGCGCGAAGACACCCACAAGATGGCGGACGCCAACAAGGCCTTCGCCCACTACCGCTGGTAAGACTCCCCACTCTGGGAAGGTCCCGGGCGCATCCCGAAGCGATGTGAAGCCCGCGGAAACCGCCCGGAAAGGACCCCCGAAACGCACGATGAGCGAGCACCGATAACGAGAGCTGCCGGGAAGACGGCGGCGTCCAGGATGCCGGCCTCCTGAAGGAGCCGGGGACGCCGCGACCGAGCATCTCTCACGCCCCTTCCGACTTTGCAGGTGACCCGAGGGTGGTCACCTCCCTC
This sequence comes from Myxococcota bacterium, assembly GCA_038750805.1. Taxonomy (GTDB): domain Bacteria; phylum Myxococcota_A; class Polyangia; order Polyangiales; family Houyiibacteriaceae; genus CALCTH01. The sequence continues at coordinate 2,266 of JBCDGX010000478.1, read as the reverse complement.
GGAGGGGGCGAAGTGCGTTCTGAGCCGGAATCCGCCGGTTCGCGCACGGCCCGCTCAGAAGGCCCTCACCCGCTACGGACGAACGGAAGGAACGCACGATATGGCTCGCAAGTACCCGCTCGAGCGTACGCGGAACATCGGCATCATGGCCCACATCGATGCCGGTAAGACGACCACCACCGAGCGGATCCTCTATTACACGGGGGTCAACTACAAGATCGGTGAGGTCCACGAGGGCGCCGCGACCATGGACTACATGGAGCAGGAGCAGGAGCGCGGGATCACGATCACCAGCGCCGCCACGACCTGCTTCTGGAAGCCCGAGGTCGGCAACTTCGCCGGCCAGCGGACGCGCATCAACATCATCGACACGCCGGGCCACGTGGACTTCACCATCGAGGTGGAGCGCTCGCTGCGCGTGCTCGATGGCGCCGTCGCCGTCTTCGACGGCAAGGAAGGCGTCGAGCCTCAGTCCGAGACGGTCTGGCGTCAGGCCGATAAGTTCGGCGTCCCGCGCATCTGCTTCGTGAACAAGATGGACAAGTCCGGGGCCGACTTCCCCCGGGCCCTGGCGTCCATCAAGGAGCGCCTCAACGCCCCGGCGGTGGCCGTGCAGCTGCCCCTCGGCTCCGAGGAAGAGCACGCCGGCGTCGTCGACCTGCTCTCCATGAAGGCCTACCGCTTCCAGGACGAGAACCTCGGCGCGAAGTGGGACGTCGAGGAGATTCCGGACGCATTCCGCGCGGAAGCCGAGGAGGCGCGGCAGGCGCTCCTCGAGGCCGCCATCGAGCACGATGAAGAGCTCGAGGCCCGCTTCCTCGACGACGACACGGACTTCAGCGAGGACGAACTCAAGCGCGCGGTACGCAAGGGAACGCTCGCTCGCAAGCTCGTGCCCGTGCTCTGCGGCTCGGCCTTCAAGAACAAGGGCGTGCAGCAGCTCCTCGACGCCGTCGTCGAGTACCTGCCGACGCCCCTCGACGTCGACGCCATCGAGGGTACGGACCCCAAGGACCCGGAGCTCGTGCTCACGCGCCCCGCGTCCGACGACGAGCCCTTCGCGGCGCTCGCCTTCAAGATCATCAACGACCCGCACGGCGACCTGACCTTCATGCGGGTCTACTCGGGCACGCTCCGCGGCGGCCAGGCCGTGCTCAACCCGCGTACGGGCAAGAAGGAGCGCATCGGCCGCGTGCTTCAGATGCACGCGAACAGCCGGGAGGAGATCAAGGAGGTCTTCGCCGGCAACATCGTCGCGGCCATCGGCCTGAACGACGTCGTCACCGGCGACACGCTCTGCGACATCAAGAAGCCCGTCGTGCTCGAGCGCCTCGAGTTCCCCGAGCCGGTCATCAGCGTGGCCATCGAGCCGCGGACGCAGGCCGACTCGAAGAAGCTCGGCGAGGCCCTCGGCAAGCTCCAGCGTGAGGACCCCAGCTTCCGCGCGCACACGGACGACGAGACCGGTCAGACCATCATCAGCGGCATGGGCGAGCTGCACCTGCAGATCATCGTCGACCGCATGAAGCGTGAGCACCGCGTCGAGTGCAACGTGGGCGACCCGCAGGTCTCCTACCGCGAGGCGCTCAAGAGCACGGTCAAGGCCGAGGGCACGCTGAAGAAGCAGACCGGCGGCAAGGGCATGTTCGGCCACGTCTGGATCGAGGCCGGTCCCATCGAGGGCGAGTCCGACGAGAACTTCGTCTTCGAAAACGGCATCACCGGCGGCGTCATCCCGAAGGAGTTCATTCCTTCGGTGGAGAAGGGCGTGCACGACGCCATGGGCCGCGGCTACCTCGCCGGCTTCCCCATCATCGGCGTGAAGGTCCGCCTCTACGACGGCAGCTTTCACGACGTCGACTCGAGCCAGGCGGCCTTCGAGATCGCCGGCTCCCTCGCCTTCCAGGAGGCGGCCAAGCAGGCCGGCGTCGAGCTCCTCGAGCCGATGATGGCCGTCGAGGTGCGCACGCCCGAGAACTACATGGGCGACGTCATCGGCGACCTCAACTCCCGCCGCGGCCAGGTCGGCAGCATGGATGCCATCGGCAACCTGCAGCAGATCAAGGCCACGGTGCCGCTCGCCAACATGATGGGCTACATGACCGACCTTCGCAGCAAGACGCAGGGCCGGGCGCAGTTCTCCATGCAGTTCGAAAAGTACGCGCCGGTCCCGCAGGACGTCGCTGACGAAGTCATCAAAAAGATCCGGGGCTACTGAGCTACGCGCAGTTCAGCCCACCGTAATCAGTAACCCCACGCAGCCCGG
>JBCDGX010000477.1:0-5110 GCA_038750805.1 Myxococcota bacterium | reverse complement strand
GGAGCCGTCGCCGCGTTCGCGACGTGGTCCGGGGCGCTCGCGGACCGTTCCTACGCGCGCCGTCGTTCCGACGCGACCTTGACTGATCGCCTCTCCCAACCACTCCCCGCGACGACGCTCGTCGTAGGGTTGCTCTTGGTGCCGTTCGTCTTCGCTATTTTAGGACTCGGGGCGTTCGGGACGATGTGGCGATGGGTGGCCTTCGGAGCCTTCGTCGTGTTGCTCGTGGCGTTGGCGGTGCAGTTCGCCAAACCGAACCTCCGCAGCGGCGAACGCGCCCTCGACGTCCTCGAACGCGTCGCACTGACCTCCCCCGCTTGGGGACTCGCCGCCGTCGTCGCGTTCTTTGGCTTGCTCTATCCCTACGGAGCCACTGCCGGACGCACGAATCAACTCGGGCGCGAAGGAGCTCCGCGACCATCGTCCGACGAGCCCGGCGGAGGCCGTGAAGCGCCTCGAGGCCGCCGGCGCCATCGTCTTCGCCAAGACGAACCTCCCCCTCTTCGCGGGGGAGTGGCAGAGCTTCAACGAGCTCCACGGCACGACGCGGAACCCCTGGGACCCGAGCCGCACGCCCGGCGGCTCCTCCGGCGGCTCCGCGGCGAGCGTCGCAGCGGGCTATTCGGCCCTCGAGCTCGGGAGCGACATCGGCGGCTCGATCCGCATCCCGGCGCATTTCTGCGGCGTCGTCGGCCACAAGCCGACGCACGGGATCATCCCCATGCGCGGCCACGTCCCGGGCCCGCCGGGGAGCCTCGGGGAGCCGGACCTCGCCGTCGCCGGGCCCATGGGCGTGAGCGTCCGGGACGTCGAGCTCGCCCTCCGCGTGCTCACGGGCCCGCGCCCCGAGGATGCCGAGGCCTGGTCGCTCTCCCTGCCCGAGGCGCCGCCGAAGGAGCTCGGCGCGTACCGCGTGGGCCTCTGGATGGACGACGCCGAGTGCCCCCTCGAGCCCGACGTGCGCGCGGTGCTCGAGGCGGCCGTCGCCGCGCTCGAGGACGCGGGCCTCGAGGTCGTCCGGAAGACGCCCTTCAAGCTGGCCGATCATCTCGAGACCTACGTGCGCCTGCTCGCGGCCGTGGTCGGCTCGGGCATCCCCGAGAAGGTGCTCCGCCGCATCAAGCTCCAGCGCCCGGCCATGAAGCTCGCCTGGGCCCTGAAGCCGCCGCCGGGGCTGCTGCCGGCCTACCTCGAGGGCGTCCTCCAGACGCATCGCGAGTGGCTCGCGACGAGCGAGCGCCGCCGGCGCCTCGAGGCCGAGCTCGCGGCCTATTTCTCGGACGTGGACGTGCTGCTCATGCCGAACGCCCCCTGGAGCGCGCCGCCACACGCCCAGGACGGGGAGATCGTGCTCCGGAAGATCCAAACGCCGAGCGGCGAGCGCGATTACGTCGACCACCTGCCGTGGATCGCCCTTTCGACGGTCACCGGCGCGCCGGCGACCTCGGTCCCCGTCGGCCGCACGCCGGAAGGCCTCCCGGTCGGTCTCCAGGTCGTGAGCGGTCGCCATCGCGACCTCACGTGCCTGGCCTTCGCGAAGGAGCTCGAGCGCGTCTGCGGCCGCCTCGGCGCCCCGCCCGGCTACGCCTGAGCGCCGGCGAGCCTCACTCGGCGGGGGTGGCGTCGACCTTCGGCTCGAAGGCGCCGCTCTGCAGCTTCTTCCAGTACTCGTCGAAGGCCCGCTTCACCTTCCCGGCGAGGAAGTACATGCCGAGGATGTTCGGGAAGGCCATGCCGAGGATCATGAGGTCGCTGAAGTCGATGACGCTGCCGAGCTTGAGCACGCAGCCGAGCACGACGAAGACCAGGAAGAGGATCTTGTAGGCCGTGGAGAAGCGGTTGCCGAAGAGGAACGTCCAGCTCCGCTCGCCGTAGTAGCTCCAGCTCACCATCGTCGAGAAGGCGAACATCACGACGGCGAAGGTCAGGATGTACTGGAAGCCGCCGAGCACGCTGTCGAAGGCCGCCGAGGTGAGCGCCACACCGTCCATGCCCTCGACGGGCGGCGTGTCCATGCCCGTGATGACGATGACCAGGCCCGTCATCGTGCAGACGATGATCGTGTCGATGAAGGGCTCGAGGAGCGCGACGATGCCCTCGCGCACGGGCTCGTCCGTGCTCGCCGCCGAGTGCGCGATGGAGGCCGAGCCCACGCCCGCCTCGTTCGAGAAGGCCGCGCGCTGGAAGCCGATGAGGAGCACGCCGAAGGCGCCGCCGGCCACGGCGTCGGTGCTGAAGGCCTCGCCGATGATCCGGCCGAAGGCCATGGGGATGTCGCCGGCGTTCGCGAGCAGGATGTAGAGCCCGGCGAGCACGTACACGGCGCACATCACGGGCACGATGATCCCCGCGACCTGGCCGATGCGCTTGATGCCCCCGAGGATCACCGCGCCGACGAGGAAGGCCAGGACCAACCCGTAGACGAGTGCGCCGACACTGCCGTCGAGCGCCGGGATGACCCCCTTGAGCTGCTCGTAGCTCTGGTTGGCCTGGAACATGTTGCCGCCGCCGAAGCTGCCGCCGATGCACATGAAGGCGAAGACGACGCTGAGGACGCGCCCGAGGGGACCGACGCCGACCTCCTCGAGGCCCACGCGGAGGTAGCGAAAGGGGCCGCCGCTCACCTTCCCGTTGGCGTCCACCTCCCGGTAGAGCTGGCCGAGGGTGCACTCGCTGAACTTCGAGACCATCCCGAAGAAGCCCGCGACGACCATCCAGAAGACCGCACCGGGGCCGCCCTTGGTCACGGCGATGGCCACGCCGGCGATGTTGCCGAGGCCCACGGTGGCCGAGAGCGCCGAGCTCAGGGCCTGGAAATGGCTGACCTCGCCCTCGTGATGCTCGTCGTCGTACTTTCCGCGGACGACGTCGATGGCGTGACCGAAGGCCCGGAGGTTCGGGAAGCCGTACCGGAACGTGAAGAAGACCGCGCCGACGACGAGCCAGACGACGATGAAAGGGACGCTGATCGCGTCCGTGAAGGGCGCGAGATCGAGGAAGAAGACGCTCGCGAGGGGCCCGACGACCCACTCGCCGAACCAGGCGTCGAAGCCGGCGAGGGCCACGTCCAGCCCCGAAGGCTCGGCTTCGGGGGCCGGGGCGTCCTGGGCCGCCGCGAGGGCGGGGAGGAGCACGCTCGAGAGGGCGGCGACGATCCAAGGCAGGCGCGAGGGGCGTCGACGCGGACGGCGAGCGGCGAAGCAACTCATGAGTGTCCGACCCTGCCACAGCCACGTCAGCGACTCCAGCCCGGCTGGATGCTTCGAAAAACCCGAGGATCTCGGCTCGAATCGACCGCATTGACGCGGCGCGAGCCGGGCTTCAGACCATCCGAGGGTGAGGACCCTCAGGCACTCGGGCCCTCCGCGACCGCGGGTCTCCATCCGATGACGTCCCGGGGGCTTGACCCCACGCCCCAACCGAGCGATTCCGGGTCCGCGCCCGGGTGACCCCCGGGTGGGCTTGCTCAGCTCACCCTCTGGCCTCCGGGGTGAAGGCCGCGTCCATGTTCGAGACCTACCTGCCCGTCTTCCTGATGCTCGGCGCCGCCACGTTGGTGGCCACGCTGATGTTCACGCTCACCTCGCTGCTCGGCCCGAAGAAGCCGACGCCCGAGAAGATGATCCCTTACGAGGCGGGCTCGAACACCACGGGCGCCCAGCACCTCCGCCTGAGCGTGAAGTTCTATCTGACGGCGATCCTCTTCGTCGTCTTCGATATCGAGGCGGTCTTTCTCTACCCGTGGGCGTCGCTCTTCCGCGACCTCGGGTGGTTCGGCTTCCTCGAGATGCTGCTGTTTCTGACCATCCTTGGCGTCACGCTGGTCTACGCCTGGAAAAAGGGAGCCCTCGAATGGGAGAAATGAAGGTCATCGGTGGCGGCGGCGGCGCCGACAACGTCTTCACCACGCGCTTCGACGCCCTGCTCGGCTGGGCGCGGAAGTACTCGCTCTTCCAGTACCCCTTCGCGACGGCGTGCTGCGGCATGGAGTTCTTCGCCGTGGCTTCGCCGCGCTACGACATCGCCCGCTTCGGCGCGGAGGCGCCGCGCTTCAGCCCGCGTCAGTCCGACGTGCTCTGGGTCGTGGGCACCATCAGCCAGCGCCAGGGGCCGGTCATCAAGCGCATCTACGAGCAGATGACCGAGCCGAAGTGGGTCGTCGCCTTCGGCACGTGCGCGAGCTGCGGCGGCTTCTACGACAACTACACGACCATCCCCGGCGTCGATAAGGTCATCCCCGTCGACGTCTACATCCCCGGCTGCCCGCCGCGTCCGGAGGCCGTGCTCGATGGCCTGATGCTGCTCATGGAGAAGATCCAGAAGGGCAAGCGGGGCGCGGTCACCGTGCCTCCCCGGGAGGTCCCGACGCTGGCTCAGATCCGCGCGAAGAAGCGCGTGGGCGAGCCCGTGCCGGCGCTGACGGCGCAGACCGTCGCCAGCCATCGAGACGAGTAGGGAGCCATGAGCACCGACCGCAGCAAGGCGGACAAGAAGGTCGCCAAGCGCATCCAGAAGGAGCTCGGCGACGCCGTGCTCGAGATTCGCGAGTTCCGCGGCGACTGGGACGTGGAGGTCAAGCCCGGCTCCTGGGCCGCCGTCGCGGAGTTCTGCCGAGACGACGAGAAGTGCGCCTTCGACCAGTTCGTCGATCTGACGGCCATCGACTTCCCGGAGCGTGAGCCGCGTTTCGACGTGGTGCTCTCGCTGCGCTCGATGGAGCTGAAGCACCGCGTTCGCGTTCGCACGCAGATCGCCGACGGTGAGAGCGTCGCGACGCTCTCCACCGTGTGGTCCGGCGCCAACTGGGCCGAGCGCGAGGTCTACGACATGTTCGGCATCCGCTTCGACGGACACCGAGATCTGCGGCGCATCCTGCTCTACGACGAGTTCGAGGGGTTCCCGCTCCGCAAGGACTACCCCATCGACAAGGCGCAGCCGCTGGTCGAGTACCGGGACGTCGACGACACGCTGAAGCTGCCGCCCTTTGGCATCGAAGAAGGCCAGCCCTTCGCGCGCATCAACTGGGAAGAGCGCATGGCGGGTCGCGACGAGCAGGTCTCGCCGGCCATCGCCCTTCAAACGGGGCAGAAGCGCACGCTCAGCGACGGCG
>JBCDGX010000476.1:0-5112 GCA_038750805.1 Myxococcota bacterium | reverse complement strand
CGCGGGCGGGGCCCGCGTGGCTCTTGGTCGGGGCGGCGTGCGTGACCTCGACGTCGCAGAGGAGCGGCATCTCGGGGCGAGGCTTCAGCGAGAGCACCTCGCCGTGGATGGGCTGGCCGTCCTTCAGCGGCCGGACCTCGCCGGCCGAGAGCTCGTCGCCCTTCTTGCGGATCACCCGGAGGCCTTCGCCGTCCTCGGTGCGCCCGTGCACGAGCGCGACGTCCTCGGTCTTCGCCGGCGCGTCCTCCTTCGGGGCGTCCGCCGCCGCCGGCTTCTTCTTCGCGCCGTCCCTTCGTTGGGTCACCGCCGGAAGGTAGTGCCGGCCGGGGTCCGCGTCAGGTCGCCGCTCAGCCGAGGGCTTCGGCGATGGCGCCCTTCAGCTCCTCGGGCTTCGTCGTCGGGGCGAAGCGCGCGAGGACCTGGCCGTCCTTGCCGATGACGAACTTGGCGAAGTTCCAGGCGATGTCGCCGGCCCCGTCGGGGCTCGTGGCCTGCTCCGTGAGCCAGGCGTAGAGGGGCGCGCGGCCTTCGCCGTTGACGTCGATCTTCGCGAACATCGGGAAGCTCACGTCGTACTTCGTCGCGCAGAACTCCTGAATCTGCGCCTCCGTTCCGGGCTCCTGGGCGCCGAACTGATTGCAGGGAAAGCCGAGCACGACGACGTCGTCGTGCTCGGCGTGGAGCGTCTGCAGACCCGCGTAGTGCGGCGTCAGGCCGCAGCGGGAGGCGACGTTGACGACGACGGCGACCTTGCCGGCGTACTCGCCGAGGGAGCGCTCCTGGCCGTCGATGGTCGTCATGGTGAAGTCGTGGAGGGTGGTCATGGCGAAGGGGCTAAGGCTCGTCTTGGGCGTCGCCCAGCCCTAGGCCTCCAGGGCGAGCGTCGTTCGCGGCGCATTTCTCCCCCTTCACGTTGGAAAACAGCGCGCCGTCTCGTCGTTGCGGGCCATGAACGACCGTATCGAACGCCTCACGGACGCCCATGGGGCGGCCACCGCGCAAGGTGAGTTCGGCAGCGCGGCCGGCTGGGCGTGGCGAGTCCAGTCGAGGATCCTCGTCCTCTACGCGCGCGGTCGCGCGCAGCTGGACGGAGCGCAGTGGGCGACCGACGTGATGGACCGCCTCGTGGCCGAAGAGCACTCCGCGCGCGGCCGGCGCGTCTACCTCGCGTGGTCCTTCGAGGACATTCACGGGTACCGGCCGGACGTGGGGATGCACTTCGTTCGCTGGTTCGAGGCGAACCGGGCCGCGCTCAATCGGCTGATGGTGTACACGGAGAACTCCATTCTCCGCATGACCGCGCGGGCCACGAGCATCACGTTCGCGCCGGGCGGGATGACCTTCCCACGGAGCGCAGCCGCTTTCGACCGCGGGGTCGACGCCTGGGCGGAGCACGTCCGCTCGGGCCGCGGGCGCCCCCGCGCCTCCTGACGGACGCGGGTTCGACCGGGCGCGCGCCGGCCGATACCGTGTCCCCGTGCTCGGCGATTACGTACCCCTTCGCCTGCAGCTCCTGCTGCCGCCGCTGACGCTCGGCTTGATGGCGCTCCACGGCTTCGCCGTCTCGATCGCGCTGCTCCTCGCCGAGCCCGGCGAGCCGGTGTTCATGATCATGGCCGCGATGATGGCGGCCCACGCGGCGCTCGCCCTCTACGCGGCGAAGGCGCTCCGGGACCAGGCCTTCTGGGCGCGCGGCTACGCGCTCGGCCTGCTCGCGCTCGCGAGCCTCGGGCTCTGTCCGGGCGCGCCCTTCTTCGGGGTGCTCTTCGTCCCCGGCGAGATCCTCGTGCTCCTCCTGCTCATCGGCGACGCGCCGGCCGCGCGCTTCGAGCAGCGTCCCGCGTTCCGGAAGGAGACGGGGCTCGGCCCCGAGGGAGCGCGACGGGTCTTCCGGACGTCCCTGGGCATGGGCCTGGGCATCGGCCTCTTGCTCGGCAGCCCGCTGGGCTTCCTCTTCTTCATGCAGGCGCCGGGGGGCTCGCTCGCGGCGGCGGCGCTGGCGCTCGTCGGCTTCGTCGGCTTCGTCCGGCTGAAGACCTGGGCGAGCTTCGCGCTCGGCGCGGCGCTCGCGGTGCTCGTCGCAGCCGTGCTCTGGCTGGCGCTCCCGCTGAAGGCCGCGGCACTTCCCCTCGCGCTGGCCTTCGGGGTCGCCTTCGCGCCGCTCGCCGGGCCGCTTGGGAAGGGGCTCCGCGAGGTGTGGCGCCCGGCCGCGTAGGCGCCCGCCTGCAACACGGCGTCCCCCCCAGCACCCGGGCCGAGTAGGATGCGCTCGTGCGCTTCCCCGTGCCGGCGTCCCTTCACGTCCGCGACCGCGTCGACCGCCTCGATCTGCCCTTCGACCGCTGGGGGTACGACCCCTACGGCGTCGAGAAGGAGTCGCTCGCGCGCTTCCTGACGGCGCTCGACCTCCTCTACCACACGTACTTTCGCGTCGACGTGCACGGCATCGGGCACGTGCCCGGGACGGGCCGGGCGATGCTCGTGGCGAACCACGCGGGCGGGGTGGCCTTCGACGCGGTGGTGCTCCTGGGCGCGTGTTTCTTCGAGCTCGAGCCGCCGCGCCTCGCGCAGGGCATGGCCGAGAAGTTCATCAACGCGGTCCCCCTGGCCAGCGCCATGAGCGCGCGCGTCGGCCAGTTCCCGGGGCTGCCGGAGCACGCGGAGCGGCTCCTCGGCGAAGGGCGCCTGCTCAGCGTCTTCCCCGAAGGCGCCCGCGGGACGGCGAAGCTCTTCAAGGAGCGCCGGAGCCTCGTGCGCTTCGGGACCGGCTTCGTGCGCCTCGCCATGAAGACCCAGTCGCCGATCGTGCCCATCGGCATCCTCGGCGCGGGCGAGGCCTTTCCGACCGTCGCCAACCTGAAGCGCCTCGGGAAGCTCATGGGCGTGCCCTACGTGCCCGTGCCGCGCTGGGGCTTGCCGCTGCCCCGGCCGGCGGAGTTCACGCTGCTCTTTGGCGAGCCCATCTGGCTCGCGGGCACGGGCCGCGAGGACGACGCGACCGTCGCGGGGAACGTCGAGCGCGTGAAGGGCCGCATCCGCACGCTGATCGAGCAGGGGCACGCGCTCCGCGAAGGCCGCATCGGCCGCGAGCAGCTCCTGCTCGGCGAGTGAGGCGGCGCTGCTCAGGGCCAGCGCGGCTGATCGTTCGTGTGGCAGTGCACGCCGCCGCCGGCGTACCAGCTCTCGAGCATCTCGATGACGTACACGTCGCGCCCCGGGAACCACTCCCGTAGCCGCGCCTCCGCGTCCCGGTCCGCCTCCGCGTGCCCGAAGCCGACGGTGATGACGAAGCCGTTGCCCACGAGCCAGTTCATGTAGTCCGTGTCGAAGACGGCGTCCCGGTAGGGCACCGCGGCCAGGAAGGGGAAGCGCACGACCTCGAAGCCCGCGGCGGCGATGCGAGCGGCGGCGTCGTCGTACACGCGGTCGTCCGGGCCCCCCGGCGCGCAATGGCTCCCCTGCGAGCAGTCCGCGACCACCACCGTGTCCGCGTCCACGAAGCGGGCGATCCCGTCGACGTGCCCGCGCGTCGCGTCGCCCATCGGCACGCCTTCGAGGAGCACCACCCGCTCGACGCCGAAGCTCGTCTGCATGGCCTGGATGGCGCGCTCGCGGGTCATGCCTGGGTTCCGCGCCGGATCGCCGATCACGCTCCAGTTGAGGAGGACCGCGTCCTCCCCGTTGAACTCGAGATCGCCGCGCTCGTGCACGACGCCGACGGGGTCGACGGGGAGCCCGAGAATCTCCCCCACGGCGTTCGGCACCGCGTCGTCCTGCCGGAAGGGCACGCGCCCGAAGCCCCCACCCCACGCGTCGAAGGCCCAGTTCTGGAGGCGGAGCGCGCCGTCGACGAGCACGTAGCGCGGGCCGTTGTCGCGCATCCAGGCGTTGTCGTTGGGGACGTCGTGCCAGGTGATCGTGAAGCCCTCCGGCGATGCCGCGCCGGTGGCCACGTCGGCATCCAGCCCTCCGATCTCCGTCAGCGCCGCCAGGGCGGATCGCCGGGTCGACGCGTCGTGCACGAGGACGTGCACGTCCTCGTAGCGGACGATGGTGGCGACCACGCGCGCGAGCGCCGGCTCGTACGAACGTTCGGCGGCGCGCGGCCACTGAAGCCAGATGGCCTCCTGGGGCTCCCACTCGGCCGGCACGCGGAGCATCGCGCCGGCGGGGTAGGTGGGGAGCTCGCCGCTGGGCGCGGGGTCCGTGGCGACGCAGCCGGCGCCGAGGAGCGCGACCATCAACCATCGCGTCGTTCTCCGGCCTCTCGTGGACATGCGCTCAGCCTGCCGAGGGATCGCGGGAGTCGCCACTCGCGGCCCCGGCTGGTAGCAATCGCCGGTGGTCAGCTACGACGACGTCGACGCGGCGTATTTCGAGAAGCGCGGCCTTCGCCGCTACGCCGGCGTCTGGAGCCTCTGGGCTCTCGGCGTCGGCGCGGTGATCAGCGGCGACTTCTTCGGCTGGAACTTCGGCCTCGCGGCCGGGGGCTTCGGAGGCCTCGCGCTGGCGACGGGCATCGTCATCGTGATGTACCTCGGCCTCGCCTTCTCCATCGCCGAGATGACCGCCGCGCTCCCGCACACGGGCGGCGCCTATTCCTTCGCGCGCTCGGCCATGGGCCCCTGGGGGGCCTTCGTCACGGGCCTCGCGGAGAACCTCGAGTACGTGCTCACGCCGGCGGTGATCGTGGTCGGCATGGGCGGCTACCTCGGCGCGGTCTTCGGCACCCCCGAGTGGGCCGAGCCCCTCTGGTGGGCTGGCGCCTACGCGCTCTTCGTCGGGCTGAACGTCGCCGGCGTGGAGACGACCTTCCGGGTGACGGTGATCGTGACGGCGCTGGCTCTCGGCATCCTCGTCGTCTTCTGGGTCGGCGCGCTTCCGCATTTCGACCTCGAGCACGCCCTCGACGTCGTGCCCGACCCGGGCGCGAGCCGCTGGCTCCCGCGGGGCGGCGTCGGCGTGCTCGCGGCGCTCCCCTTCGCGATCTGGTTCTTCCTCGCCATCGAGCAGCTGCCTTTGATGTTCATTTTCCCTCCTATCGGTCTTTCCCCTCGTTTCCTTGTCCTCGTTCTTCATCCCATGAAAGTTTCCCCATCATCGACCCTCCGG
>JBCDGX010000475.1:0-5117 GCA_038750805.1 Myxococcota bacterium | reverse complement strand
GGCCTGACCTCGCTCCACGTCTTCACGGCCGGGGGTCGCGGAGCCACGTTCTCGCTGCCGGGGCTGACGCCCGAGCGAGCTCACGCGCTCCGGGCCGCGCTCCTCGCGCGGCGCGGGGAGGCTTCTTGAGCCCGGCCATCGTCGAGGGCCGCCTCGACGCCCGCACCGTTCCCCTCCGGATCCTCGAGCGCCTGGGACGCTTCGCCATCGTGCTCGTCGCGCTGGTGCTGAACGACCCCTCGAACGTGATCCCCTGGGTGCTCTTCATCGGCGCCTCGACCGCGCTCTCGCTCGTCGAGGTGGCCCGCACCCGCTACCGGCTGACGCGCGAGGCCCTCGAGATCGAGTCCGGGGTGCTGACGCGGCGGCTCCGGCGCATTCCGCTCGACCGCATCCACGACCTCGGCACCGAGGCCACGCCGCTCCGCCGGGCCTTCGGCGTCGTCACGCTCACGGTCGAGACGGCCGGGAGCTCGGGCGCCGAGGCGCGTCTCGACGCCGTGGCGCCCGCGTCGGCGGACGCCCTTCGCGACGCCCTCGCCAGCCTCGGCACCACGCGAGCGCAGGACGCCGCGGCGCTCCCGGCTACGCCGCTCCACGCCGCCCGCCCCGGGGACCTCCTGCTCGTCGGGCTGACGGACAATCGGGCGGGCGTGATCGTGGCGGGCGCCTTCGTGCTCGCCGAGCGCCTCGGGAACGTGGCGGGCCTCTCCCTCGACGAGCTGGTCGCACGCGGCGCGGAGGCGGGGCAGCTCGAGGCCCTCGCGCCGTCCATGCTCGCGCTCCTGGGGCTCGGACTGCTCGTCGCCCTCGTGGCCCTTGGCTGGGGCACGAGCGCGCTCCTCACCTACGCGCGCTTCGCCGGCTTCTGCCTCGAGGAGCTCCCGGGAGAGGTGCTTCGGCGGCGCTTCGGGCTGCTGACCACGCGCGAGCTCTCGGTGCCGCGCCGGCGTCTCCAGATCCTCCGCCTCGAGGAGAGCCCGCTCCGCCTCCTCGTGCGCCGCGCGGTGGTCCGCGCCGACACGGCCGGACAGGACCCGAAGGGAAACGAGGGCGCCGGCCTCGACGTCTTCGTGCCCGCGGCGAGGCCCACGGAAGCCGCGGCGCTCTTGCCCCGGCTCCTGCCCGGCGCCTTCGTCCCGGCGCGCTGGGAAGCGGTGTCGGGGCTCGTCATCCTGCGGAGCGCCGTCCGCGGTGGCCTGCTCGCGGCGCTCCTCGGCGTGGCCCTCCTCGCGGGGCCCGGCCTTACGCCGGCGCTCCTCTTCCTCCCCACGCTCCCGGCCCTCGGCGCCTTGCTCGGGGCGCTCGCCCATCGGCGCCTCGGCTGGGCTTTGACGGGCACGCACCTCGCCCTCCGCTGGGGTCGCCTCGGGCGCTTTCGGGCGTGGGTGCCGCGGGACCGCGTCCAGGGCGTCACGCTGACGGCGACGCCCTTCGATCGCCGCGCGGGCATCGTGACGCTCCGCCTCTACGTGCTCGGCGGGGCCCAGCTCGCCCTCCCCTACCTCCCCGAGGCGGACGCCCGCGGCCTGGTCCGTTTCCTGGTGGGCCCGGAGGTGGAGCGCTAGAGCGAGAGGCGCATGAGCGAAGGCAAGACCCCGAAGGCCGTCCTCGTCCTCTTTCTCCTGATGGTGCCCTTCTCCATGGCCCTCGGGGCGATCCTCGTGGTCGCGCTCCAGCGCGCCATCACCCCCGAGCCGGCCGCGCCGGCGCTGCCGACGACGCAGGCCCCGACGGCCCCGGAGCCCCGCGAGGCGCGTCCCCTCGAGCCGGCCGTCGTCGCGCCCCGCGGCGACCTGAGCGACGTCGAGCGCACGACCGTCGACATCTTCCGCAACGCGGCGCCGAGCGTCGTCTTCATCACGAAGCTCGCCGTGCGCTTCGACCCGCTTCGGCGGAACGCGATGACGCGCCCGGAGGGCACGGGCTCGGGCTTTCTCTGGGGCGACGAAGGCCACGTGGTGACGAACTTCCACGTGGTCGCCGGCGCCGACGGCGCGCGGGTGACGCTCAGTGACCAGACCGTGTGGCCCGCGGAGCTCGTCGGGGTCTTTCCGGACAAGGACATCGCCGTCCTGAAGATCGACGCCCCGGCGGAGAAGCTCCGGCCACTCCCCGTGGGCGAGAGCGGCAACCTCGAGGTCGGCCAGCACGTCTTCGCCATCGGCAACCCCTTCGGTCTCGACCACACGCTCTCGACGGGCGTGATCAGCGGCCTCGGCCGGGAGATCGACGCGATGAACGGCCGTCCCATCCAGGGCGTCATCCAGACCGACGCGGCGATCAACCCCGGCAACAGCGGCGGCCCTCTCCTCGACAGCGCGGGACGGCTGATCGGCGTCAACACGGCCATTTACAGCCCCTCCGGGGCGAGCGCCGGCGTCGGCTTCGCCGTGCCCGTGGACGCGGTCGCGCGCGTGGTGCCGCAGCTCATCGCGACGGGCCGCGTGGAGCGGCCGGGTCTGGGGATCCAGGTCGACGAAGGCCAGCTCGCTCAGCGCCTCGGCGTGCGCGGCGCGGTGGTGCTCGGCGTGGTCCCGGGGAGCGGCGCGGCGCGGGCGGGGCTTCGGCCCACGGTGCGGGACCCGCGCAGCGGGCGCGTCGTCATCGGCGACGTGATCGTGCAGATCGACGGCCAGCCCATCGCGTCCACGACGGATCTGTACCGGGCCATCGACCGGCGCAGCGTGGGCGACACGGTGGCGGTGACCGTGCTCCGCGCCGGGAACGCCGAGAGCCTCGAGGTCCAGCTCACGCCCCTGCCCTGAGGCGTCCGCTCAGCTCTGCGTCGTCGGGCGCATGCTCCCCGTGCGCCCGCGCAGCGTCGAAGCCGCGCTCTTCACCTCGGCGAGCTCCGGGAGGAGCCGTTGCCACCAGCTCCGCGCATCTTCCCGTCCCCAGCTCGGCTGGAGCTCCCGCGCGAGCTCGTGGAGCTCGAGCGCGAGGGCCGTCCCGTCCGCCGGCCGGGCGTCCGGTCGCTTCTCGAGGCAGGCCATGACGACGGCCTCGAGGGCCTCCGGGACGGGCTCCGGGAGCCGCGCCGAGGGCGGCGGCGGGACCTCGTGGAGGTGCTTGGCGGCGATGGCCACGGGCGTCGCGCCCTCGAAGACCGGGTCGCCCGTGAGGAGGAAATACGCGACGCAGCCGAGCGCGTAGATGTCGGCCGGGGCGCCGACCGGGGCGCTCCCGTCGATGGCCTCCGGCGCGAGGTAGGCGGGCGTGCCCTGCACGCGGCCCTCCTGGGTGAGCGACGCGTCGACCTGGCCTTCGGCGGAGCGCAGCTTCACCAGACCGAAGTCGAGCACCTTCACGAAATCGTGCCGGTCGCCGAGGCGGCAGAGCTGGAGGTTCGCGGGCTTCACGTCCCGATGCACGAGGCCGAGCCGATGCGCCTCGGCGAGGGACTCACAGGCCTGGGCGAGGAGGAAGGCCACGCGCGCCGGGGGGAGCGGACCAAAGCGCTCGACGCAGGTCTGGAGGTCGATGCCCCGGAGGTACTCCATCACGTAGTAGAGCGTGCCGTCCTCGGCGACGCCGAAGTCGTAGAGGTCCACCGTGTGCGGCGACTCGAGGGCCGCCGTGGCCTGGGCCTCGCGCTCGAAGCGCTCGAGGAGCTCGCCGCGGCGCTCGGGCTCCGCGAGGGCCGCGGGCTGGATGAGCTTCACCGCCGCCGGGCGGACGAGGAAGCGGTGTTTGGCGCGCCAGACCTCCCCCATGCCCCCGGCGCCGAGGCGCTCCTCGAGCTCGTAGGCGCCGAGCTTCCGCGCCCGGCCCGCCTCGCGCCCGAGCCGGTAGACGACCCGCGCGAGGAGCCAGGCCATGAGCGCGCAGACGTAGAGCGGGATGATCAGCGAGATCACGTAGACCGACGAAGGCACGGGGTGTCCGGCGAGATGGCGGACGAGGAAGCCCAGGGGAAGCACCGAGGCCATCGAGAGCACGAGGACCAGCAGGGCGCGTGGGCGGACGGGCACGAGGAAGGGCGTGAGGAGCACCAGGATCGTCGCCGTCGGCACCTCCCGGGACGGCCGCGTGCGCGTCAGATCGAGGTCCTCGAGCTCCGGGAGCGTCATGCCCACGGAGAGCAGCAGGAGGAGCACGATGGCCAGGGCGGCGACGCCGCGAACGGGGCGCGGCTTCCGCAGCCAAAACGCCGCCCCGAGGTTCGCGGGCACCAGCAGCGTGTTCGTGATGTAGCCCGTGAGCGTCGCGTGCTCGCGCCAGACGGTGACGAAGGCCGCGTAGTAGCCGCACATCACGAGCCCCGTGAGGATCAGGAAGGCGCGGAGGCGGTCCTGCGTGTCCCGAACGACCGCCTCGGCGACGGGACCCGTCGTCGTTCCGAGGTCCGTGGTCGGACCCCGACCCTGGAAGACACGCCCCATGACGCGTCGACCCTGCCCCGGGACGGGCGGCGCCTCAAGCGCGCGCGCTGCGCGGGAACCGCCGGGCGGCCTAGATGTCCAAGACAGAAGTCGCGAGCGTATCCGCCTGGGTTTCGGTTCGAGGTTGCGGGCGACACGACGAGTCGATGCGGGGCATCGGCGAGGAGGGGCGCGCGTGACCTCGGGCCGAAGGACCGCGGAGACGTTCGTTACTTCTGTCGCGGACGTCTAGGCGGCCTCGCCCTCGAGGTCGCAATGGTTGAGGTGCGCCTCGGGATAGTCGTCGGCCAGCTCGCGCCAGGCGTCGGCGATGCCGAGGGCCAGGCTGGGGTCGGGGACGCGCACGGTCTCGCCGTCGGTGGCGCCGACCACCTCGGCGGTGCCGGGCTTGAAGAGGATGGCGGTCCGGCCGCGGCCGACGCACCAGAGGTCGCACACCAGCGAGCCGTCCTCGCCGACCACGTCCCAGAGCTCCACGGCGTCGAAGGAACCGCGGCCTCGGCGGAAGCGCGCCTCGACGGGGTAGGCGCGGGCGTCGAAGTAGGGGCCCGCCGCGCTGGCCTGGAGGCGCTCGGCGGCGCTCAGGCTCGCCACGCTCCGGGGCCGCCGGAGGTTCATGATCCGCAGTCGTTCCACGTTTCCACCGGTACGGTCGCAGGGCCTCATCTTTGGAGGGCCCCTGCTGATCAAATTCCCAGGGTCTCGGCCGCGGCCTCCGCGACGCGGGCGCGG
>JBCDGX010000474.1:0-5121 GCA_038750805.1 Myxococcota bacterium | reverse complement strand
GCTTTTTCGACACGATGCCTTCGTCGCGGGCGAGTGGCATGGGGGCGACCGCCGCGTGCCCGTCACCGACCCGGCGACGGGGGAGACGATGGCCGAGGTCACGCGTTGCGCGCCCGCCGATGCCGAGCGGGCCATCGCGGCGGCCCACGACGCAGCGCCGCCGCTCAAGGCCTCGCTCGCCGGAGACCGCGCGACGGTGCTGCATCGCTTCGCCGATCTCATGGCCGAGCACACCGCCGACCTCGCGCTGCTCCTGACCTCCGAGCAGGGCAAGCCGCTCGCCGAGGCGCGCGGCGAGATCGCCTACGCGGCCGCCTTTCTCCGCTGGTTCGCCGAGGAAGCGCGCCGCGCCTACGGCGACGTGATCCCGCCCACCAAGAGCGACCAGCGGCTCCTCGTGCTCCGGGAGCCCGTCGGCGTGGCCGCCGCCATCACCCCCTGGAACTTCCCGAGCGCCATGATCACGCGCAAGCTCGGCGCGGCCTACGCGGCCGGCTGCCCCCTCGTGCTCAAGCCCGCCGAGGCGACGCCCCTCTCGGCCCTGGCCTTGCGCGTGCTCGCCACCCGCGCCGGCATGGAGCCGGGCGCCTTCCAGGTGCTCACCGGCGACGCGAGCGACGCCGCCCCCCTCGGCAAGGTGCTCACCGGGAGCCCCCTCGTCCGCAAGCTCAGCTTCACGGGCTCCACCGAGGTCGGGAAGATCCTCCTCCGCCAGTGCGCCGAGACCGTGAAGAAGGTCAGCCTCGAGCTCGGCGGGAACGCGCCCTTCCTCGTCTTCGAGGACGCCGACGTGGACGCCGCCGTCGAAGGCTGCCTCGTCGCCAAGATGCGGAACGGGGGGCAGACCTGCGTCGCGGCCAACCGCATCCTCGTGCACGCCGCCGTGCACGACGCCTTCGTCGAGAAGCTCGCGGCACGCATGGGCGCGATGAAGGTCGGGCCCGGCGTCGACGAGGGCGTGGCCGTCGGGCCCCTCGTCGACGAACCGACCTTCGCGAAGGTCCGCGCGCACGTCGCCGACGCGCTCGAGCTCGGCGCCGAGACGGTGCTCGGCGGCGGCCCGCATGCGCTCGGCCGGACCTTCCACGAGCCGACCGTGCTCACGGGCGTCGGCGGCGAGATGCTCATGACCCGCGAGGAGACCTTCGGGCCCGTCGCCGGCATCCAGAAGTTCACGGAAGAGGACGAGGCCATCGCCATCGCGAACGACACGCGCGCGGGCCTCATCGCCTACTTCTACGCCCGCGACGTCGGCCGCGTCTGGCGCGTCGCCGAAGCCCTCGAGGCCGGCATGGTCGGCGTGAACACGGGCCTCGTCTCGAACACCGTCGCGCCCTTCGGCGGCGTGAAGGAATCGGGCCTCGGCCGCGAGGGCAGCCAGCACGGCCTCGAGGACTGGACCGAGCTCAAGTACGTCGCCATCGGTTTGTGAGCGCCGGGCTCCCACAATTCGCTAGGGTCGCCGCGATGCGGCAGCCGGACGACGCCACCAGCGAGGTCCTCGAGATCCTCGGGCAGCCCCTGGAGTCGATGGAGAGCCTCCTCGACATCCAGCTCTTCAGCATCGGCGACACGCGGGTGACCGCGATGACGCTCGTGAGCGTCGCCTTCATCTTCGTCGCGACGCTCTGGCTCTCCCGGGCGCTCCGCGCCGCCGTGCGCCGGGCCTTCCAGCTCCGGAACGTCGACCCGCGCACCGTCGGCGTCGTCAACAACCTGCTGAACTACGTCGTGCTCCTGGCGGGGCTGAGCGTCGCCCTCGACACCATCGGCCTCGACCTCGGCGCGCTCTTCGCGGCCGGCGCCGTCTTCGCCGTCGGGATCGGCCTCGCGCTCCAGAACGTCGTCCAGAACTTCTTCAGCGGCGTGGTCCTGCTCGTGGAACGCTCCATCAAGCCCCACGACATCCTCGAGGTCGACGGGCAGGTGCTCCACGTCGAGCGCATCGGCATCCGCTCGACCGTCGCGACGACGCGCCAGGGCGAGTTCCTGCTCATCCCGAACAACGATCTCGTGCAGAACCGGGTGAAGAACCTGACCTTCGAGAGCTCGGACGTCGTGCGCGTCGATGCGGTCGTCGGCGTCGCCTACGAGTCGGACATGAAGCGCGTGCACGAGGTGCTCACGCGCGTCGCCGGCGCCGCCCACGAGGCCGACACGGGCAAGGACGCCGAGGTCTTCCTCTTCGAGTTTGGCGATAGCTCGGTGAACTGGCGCGTGACGGCCTGGACCCACGACCCCTGGAACGCGCCGACCTTCCTCTCGACGCTGAACCGGGCGATCTGGGATGGGCTCGCCGACGCGGGCATCACCATCGCCTTCCCGCAGGTCGACGTGCACCTCGACGCGAAGGTCGTCGAGGCCCTCCGGCGCAGCTGAAGACCGCCCGCGCACGCTCTGCGATCCGGCCTGCGCGGGGTGCAAGCGCTGCGCGAAAGCCGCGCGATCCCGCGCGCTTCGTTGGCACGCGTGCCAGGCACGGCCCTTGCGAAGTCTCCATGCGTTCGAAGGAGCCTGCCCATGACCGCGCAGTTCGAAGGCACCGTGGCCGACATCATGACGCCCGACGTCGTGTTCATCCGGGAGGAGGACAACCTCGAGAGCCTCCGGGACGCGATGGAGACGCTCCACCTGCGCCACCTCCCCGTGGTGGACGGCGATCGCCTCGTCGGGCTGCTGACCCATCGCGACATCCTCCGCCTCACGGCCGGGAGCCTCGACGACAGCCCCGGCGCCGAGGAGCGCCGGAGCCGCGCGTCCTCGGGGGCCTTCGTCGCGACGGTGATGACCCGGGACGTGCTCACGGCGTCGCCGGAGCTGAGCATCGGCGAGGCCGCGCGGCGCATGGTCGAGGGTCGCTTCGGCTGCCTCCCCGTGGTCGACGCCTTCGGGAAGCTCGTCGGCATCGTGACCGAGCACGACGTGCTCCGTTGGACCGTGGAGCGCGCCTCGGCGCCGCCTCCGGCCCCCGAGCCCGACACGAAGAAGGCGCCCGCCGAAGCCGCACCGGTGCCGCCGGGAGTTCATTGACCGAACGATCGATTGGAGGTCCGCATGAGCAAGACGAAGAGTCCCCACGCCCCCTTGCGGATCCTCTGCGCCGTCGACTTCTCGGGAAGCGCCGACGCGGCCATCGAGCACGCCGCGCGCCTCTGCCGACGACTCGGCGGCGAGCTCCACCTGGTGAACGCGCCGCCGCTCCCGATGGTGGCCTTCCCCGAGGCTGGCGTCGTGAGCGCGCCCTACGAGGCCGCCGAGGTCGTGGCCGCGGCCCGCGAGAACCTCGGAGCGCTGGCCGGCCATCACCCGGACCTCGACGTCGTGCCCCACGTACGCCTCGGCCCGCCGAGCGACGTGGTGCTCGAGCTGATCGATGAGCTCGACGTCGACTACGTGGTGCTCGGGACGCACGGGCGGACCGGGCTCCAGCACCTCCTCCTGGGCAGCGTGGCCGAGCAGGTCGTTCGCCGCGCGCCCGTCCCCGTCCTGACGGTTCGGCCCGAGTGCCGCGCCGCGAAGGCCGAGGCGTCCGCGCTTCGACCCTGAGAGCGAGTCCATGACCATCCAGTACCGCGACGTCCCCGAGAGCCCCGCGCTCACCCAGACCATCGAAGGCCGCAAGGCCCGCCTCGAGAAGCGCCACGGCCACCTCGAGAAGTTCGAGGTCGTCATCAGCGCCCCGCACAAGCACCAGCACAAGGGCAACGCCTTCCACTGCAAGATCGAGGTCAGCACCCGCGGCCATCACGCGGTCGTCGACAAGCACGACGACGACCGCCGCCACGACGACCCCTACGTGCTGGTCCGCGACGCCTTCGACGCCCTGGAGAAGCAGCTCGAGCACCAGCTCGCGCAGCAGCGCGAGCACCGCGCCTAGCCGTCCGCCAGGTTCCCCGGGCGGGCCTGCATCGGCCGAAAGGACGAGGCCCGGTCCGCCGGAGGGACGGGCGCGATTCCGTCCAGCGGTCGATGGGCCGGCGCCCTCGGCTTCCTAGGTTCCGTTCACCGAGACGCGGTCTCGGCGAAAGGACGGAACCATGTCGGACCCCACCTCCCTCGCCCGCCTCCGCCACGGAGCGCGGCTCTCGTCGCTCTGGGCCTTCGTGCTGCTCTGCATGCTCTTCCGGGACATGCACGAGATCCCGACCAAGGAGTTCCTCGAGGAGGCGCTGAGCCGCACCGTGCCCGAGTGGCTCTTCCTGGTCGCGGGCATGGTGCTCACGCTGCCGCTCCTGATGGTGCCGCTGAACGGCGTGTTCTCCCGGGTCTGGGGCCGGCCGACGAACCTCGTGGCGGTCCTGGTGATGCTGGCGAGCGCCGCGTCCTACCCGCCGGGTGACCTCGACGATTGGTGGTTCGCCGGCGTCGAGGCGGTCGGTCTCCTCGTGATCGCCTGGCTCGCCTGGAGCTGGCCCGCGCCGGCGCCCGAAGCGTCGCCGGCGCCGTCGACCTGGGAGGCGCCGTGGTGGACCGACCTGCAGCTCGACAGGGATCGCGCCGGCTGAAGGCCGGGCTCAGGCCGCGCAGATGCCGCGCTCGAGGCGCACGAGCAGCGCCGTGACCTGGCGCTCGAGGCGCGGGAGCGCGTCCGCCGCGTCGAGCCGGTCGACGTCGTCGACGGTCCAGTGCTCGACGCGATGCCGCCACGCCGGGAAGCGGAGCTCGATCTCGGGCCGATGCTCCCGCTCGTTGACGGCGACGATGTGCGCCGCGGCCTCGAAATCGCCTTCCATCGCCCGCCGGGGCATGCGGCCCGCCTCCGCGTAGGCGATGCGGCGCGACGCGAGTGCGTCGTGCGTGTGGGACGAGAGCGGGCGCTCGTGCGGGCTTGGGCCCCGCCAGAGCCCGCGCGAGAACGCGCGCCAGTCGACCCCACGCCGCTTCGCCTCCGCCGCGAAGATCGCCTCGCAATAGCGGCTTCGGTAGTAGTTGCCGGTGCAGAGAAAGAGGACGCGTCGCATGGGGCCTCCCACCTGCATCATGCGCGCCGAGTGGATCGCGGGCGTGACGGCCGCGGATCGTTTGGACCGCGGATACTCTCGCGACTTCCGTCTTGGACATCTAGACCTGCCCGACAGAAATCGCACACGGATCACACTTGAGGTCTCCCGCACCGTGCCG
>JBCDGX010000473.1:0-5131 GCA_038750805.1 Myxococcota bacterium | reverse complement strand
GGCCGCCGAGGGCGGTCATCACCGAGGTCCCGTTCATGATGGCCAGGCTCTCCTTCGGCGCGAGCACCAGCGGCGCGAGGCCGCGGGCGCGCAGGGCCTCCGCCGCCTCCATCGGCCGCCCCTCGAGCCAGGCCTCCCGCTCGCCGGCCAGCAGCGCGGCCAGGTAGGAGAGGGGCGTGAGGTCGCCCGACGCGCCGACGGAGCCGAGGGCCGGGATCACCGGCCGCACGCCGGCCGCGTGCACCGCGAAGAGGCGCTCGAGGAGCACCGGGCGAACGCCGGAGAAGCCGCGGCTCAGCGACGCTGCGCGGGCCACCATGACGGCCGAGGACTCGACGACGCTCAGGGGCTCGCCGACGCCGCAGCCGTGGTAGCGGAAGAGGTTTGCCGCGGTCTCCCAGGCGGCCTCGCGGGGCACGTCGTTGCTCACCGAAGCGCCGAAGCCCGTGGTGATGCCGTAGACCGGCGGCCCGCCCGCGAGCGCGGCCTCGACCTTGCGCGCGCTCGCCTCGGCGCGGGCCCGCGCCGCGTCCGCGAGGACCATGCGGGCGCGCCCGAGGGCGAGGTCCTCGAGCTCCGGCAACGTCAGGGCCCGGGGGCCGCCCAGCGCGATGGCCGGGGTGGGTTCAGCGCGCATCGCTCCAGAAGTCGTAGAAGTTGAACCAGTTGTCCGGCGCGTCGCGGCACTTGTCGGCGAGCAGATCCGCGTAGCGCTGCGCGTGCTCCTGGGCCGCCTCCATGCGCTTGCCGCGGGGGAGCACGATGCGCTCGGCGAAGGGGATGCAGTGCAGCTCGTAGCGGTTCGGCGCGCGGTGGAGGCCGCAGGTGAAGTACACGGGGCAGCGTAGGGTCGACGCGAGGAGATAGGGACCCAGCGGGAGGCGCGCGCGCCCCCCGAGGAAATCCACCTCGACGCTCCGCGTCCCCTCGTGCACCCGGTCCGCGAGGATGGCCACGATGCCGCCCTCCTCGACGATGCGCCGGAGCTTCAGCACGAAGCCCATGTCCTTCTCGTCCGCGTGCACGAGCTCGGTCTTCGACCCCGGGTCGAGCTCGCGGAGCACGGCGTTGTAGCGCTGCGCGTTCTCCGTGAAGACGAGCGGGTGGAGGCGGAGCTCCTCGCTCCGGCCCTGGCCGCGGAGCGCGTGGAAGCTCCCGAGGTGCGCGCCGAGGAGCACCGCGCCGGTGCCCGTGTCCCGGAGCTTCGCGAGGTGCTCGTAGCCGTTTCGGTCGATGTCGAAGGGCCGGAGCTTGCCCTGGAGGAAGAAGAGCGCGTCGAGGGAGACCTGCGCGAAGCGGAGGATCTGCCGGTGCTGGGCCCAGAAGCCCGCGGGCTCGCCGACGCGCTCGAGGAAGCCCTTCACGGCGCGCCGCGCGGCCCCCGCCGTGAGCGCGTAGTAGAGCGCGATCAGCCGCACGATCTGCCGCGCCGGCCAGCGCCCGAAGAGCGTCGCGAGCTTCACGAGGAGCGCGATGCCGAGCACGGAGCCGCGCTCGGGCACGTCCCGCCAGCTCCGCGTCGCCGCGCGGCGATGGCCCTTCCAGCGCCCGAAGGTGATGAGCCGGAGGAAGCCGTGGACGCTCTTTTCGACGCAGAGCCGCGCGTGGAGCCGGCTGATGGCGACGTTGTCCGCGACGAGGCGGAAGTGGGAGACGCCGCCTTCGTCCTCGGGCACGTAGCGGACGGCGGTCTCGAGGTTCTCGACGGGCGTGCCGGCCCAGACCATGCGGACCGCGATCTCCGGATCGAAGTCCATGCGATCGCCGCGGGCCCGGGCCGCGAGGGCCGCGTCGACGGGGTACATGCGGAAGCCGCACATCGCGTCATCGATGACGTCGCGGCCGCCGACCTCGAGGGTCACCCAGAAGGTCGTGATCTTCCGGCCCGTGCGCCGCGCGGAGGGCGCCGAGGCGTCGTAGCGTGGGGCGCCGAGGATCAGCGCCTCGGGGCTCCGCTCGGCGGCGGCGACGAAGCGGGGCACGTCCTCGAGCGCGTGCTGCCCGTCGGCGTCGACTTGGAGCGCGTGCGTGAAGCCGAGCGCCTCGGCGCGGTGCAGGCCCGTCTTCACGGCGGCCCCCTTGCCCCCGTTGGCCTCGCGGTGGACCACGTCCACGCGGCCGGGCTCGGTGAGGGCGGCGACGGACTCCCGTCCTTCGGGACCGCTCCCGTCGTCGACGACGATGACGTGGTCGAGGTGCGCGAGGAGCGAGCGGACGACGCGCCCGATGGTCGCCGGGTTGTCGTAGGTGGGGACCAGCCCCGTGACCCGCAGCGCCGAGGACGCCGCGAGGGGCGGCGCGGGAGGCGGCGCCTGCTCGACGTGCGTCGCGGTCACGTCCCGGCCTCGTCGAAGAGCGCCCGGAGCGCCCGACGCGGGAGCTTGCCGTTGGGCTCGCGGGGGAGGCGGGCGACGAAGCGGGCCCGCCGGGGGAGCGCGACCGGGGGCACGTGCGGCCGGAGCGCCTTCCGAAGTCTGGCGCGGTCGAGGTGCACGCCCGGCGCGAGCGCCACGACGGCCCAGATCTCCCAGCCCCGGCTCCCGCCGACCTCCTCGGCGAGCACGGCCGCGTCGGCCACGCCCTCGAGGTCGAGCACGCGCTGCTGGAGGTCGCGAAGGTCCACGCGTAGCGCCCCGACCTTCACGACGCCGTCGGCGCGGCCGAGGTGTTCGAAGCGCCCGCTCCCGTCCGCGAGGAGGCGGACGCGGTCGCCGCTCACGTAGCGCCCGCCGGGCTCGCGAAGGAGCGGCGAGCGCACGATGAGCCGCTCCTCGGCGCCGACGCTCACCTCGACGCCGGGGAAGGGGGTCCAGGGCCCCGGGGCGTCGGCGCCGCGCTCGCGCGTCGCGAGGCCCCCGGTCTCCGTCGAGCCGAGCACCTCCGTGATGCGCCAGCCGCAGCGCGTGGCGAGGGCCTCCGCCGTCGACGCGGGGAGGGGCGCGCCGGACGAGAGGACGCGGCGCATGGAAGGCAGCGGGAGCTCGTGGCGGAGCGCCAGCACGCGGAGGTGCGCCGGGATGGTCACGAGCACGCGCGAGGCTTCCGGGAGCGCTCCGAGGAGCGGGCTCGGGTCGTCCCCGGCGGCGAGGCCCCCGCGCTCCATCACCCCGCCGAAGGCGAGCGGCGTGAGCACGCCGAAGAGGAGCCCGTAGATGTGATGGGGCGGCGGCACGCTCACCACGTGGCCACGGCCGAGGGCCGGGAAGGCCCGGGCGAGCGTCCCGACCTCGCCGAGGAGCTGGCGCGTCGACTTCGGGTGCGCGGCCGAGGGACCCGTCGAGCCGGAGGTATGGAGCGTGACGACCGTGCGCTCGGGAGCGAGCGGCCGGAGCGCGCGCTCGCTCGTTGCCGCGGAGAGTGCGCCGGAGACGTCGATGCCCCGGTCGCTCTCGCCGCCATGGAGCACCGTCGCGACGCCCGGCCGCTGGCGCAGCTCGCGCACGGTCCCGGGCTGGGCGTTCGGCGGGAGGGCCACCGTGTAGCCCGCCTCCCAGGCGCCGAGGAGCGCCGCCGCGAAGAGCGCGCGGTCGCGGCAGAGCACGACGACCTCCCGGGCCTCCGGCGCGAGGGGCGGGAGCTCCGCGGCGATGGCGTGCGCGGCGGCGCGCAGCTCGCCGGCCCTCACGCCGCGCTCGTCCCGCGTGCTCCAGGCCACCGGCGCCGTGGCGTCGTGCGCGGCGAGGGGCGTCGGGAGCGCCGCCGGCGCCGGACGCTCGTCCTTGGTCACGAGGGTCATTCGGGCACCCCCGGGGGCGCCTCGGCGGGCGTGCTCTCGAGGGGGCGGAAGCGGAGCGCGTCGGTCCCGAAGCGGAGCACGCGGACGAGGATCTCCCCGGCGAACATCGCGCCCATGGCGACGTAGGCGATGCCGCCGGCGTAGAGCGCCCAGGCCTCGCGCGCGCCGGCGAGGGCGAGGGCGCCGGCGATGGCCGCGTTCACGACGAAGAAGACGCACCAGGCGATCGTGGCCTGGCGGCAATGCGCGATCTTCGCGGCGTCCATGTGCGGCTCGACGAGGCGCGCGAAGCTCTCGACGGTCGTCGGACCCTCCCCGCGGAGCGAGCCCGCGAAGACCGCGAGCAGGCCGAGGGAGATGGCCACGGGCATCGCGAAGAGGAAGCGCTCGTCGTCGAGCACGGCGCCGAGCGCGATGAGCACGGTGATCACGAGGGGTACGCCGAGGAGCCCGCGCCACTGCGCGGCGGGCATGCGGCGAAGGCGAAGGGCGAGGAGCGGAAGCACGAAAAGGAGCGCCAGCGCGCCGAGCGCCCGGGCGCTCAGGCCCTCCCGCAGCGCGAAGAAGACCAGCACCGGGTACGCCACGCCGAGCACGCCGCCCAGAACGCGCGCAACCACCCCCGCCATCTATCCGGCCCGGCGCTCCGCGATGAAGGCCGCGAGCGCGCGCACGCTCTTGAAGATGGTGCGCGTGTCGTCCTCGTCTTCCTTGATGCGGACGCCGAAGGTCTTGTCGACGGCGATGGCGAGCTCGAGGGCGTCGATGCTGTCGAGGCCGAGGCCGTCGACGAAGAGCGCCTCCTCGGAGTCGATCTCCCCGGGCGTCACGTCTTCGAGCATGAGGGACTCGACGATCACTTCCTTGAGACGTCGTTCCAGTTCTTCGTTCATCGGAAATCCTGAGGCGGAGAGGGGCGCGCGGGGCTTCAGGCGAAGCCGCCGTTCACCCCGATGACCTGTCCGGTCACGTAGGAGGCGGCGGGGCTGGCGAGGAAGGCGACCATGGCGGCGACCTCTTCGGGGGTGCCGACGCGGCGCATGGGGATCATGGGGAGCACGATGTCCCGGGGGACCTCGGCGATCATCTCGGTCTCGACGAGGCCGGGGGCCACGAGGTTCACGGTGACCTTCCGGCGCGCGCATTCCTTCGCGAGGGCCTTGGTGGCGCCGACGAGGCCGGCCTTGGCGGCGGAGTAGTTCACCTGCCCGCGGTTGCCGATGGTCCCGGACACGCTCCCGATGTTGATGATGCGGCCCCAGCGCGCCTGGATCATCGGGAGCACGAGCGGCTGGGTGACGTGGAAGAAGCCGTCGAGGGTGGTGCGGAGCACCGTCGTCCAGTCGCCGCGCCCCATGGTCGGGAAGACGCCGTCGCGGGCGACGCCGGCGTTGT
>JBCDGX010000472.1:0-5139 GCA_038750805.1 Myxococcota bacterium | reverse complement strand
TCGCGGAGCGGGATGCCGAGGTGCCAGACCATGCCGACGGGACCGAAGGTCGCGGTCTTGGCGATCAGCAGGTTGGTGGTCGCCGCGAAGTCTCCCTCGCTCCGGTGCGACGCGCCGAGGCGCATACCGAAGGGCCCGAAGCCGGCCTGGAAACCCGCCGACGAGCGCCACGCTCCGTCGAGCTCGATCTGCGTGTCGGCGAAGGCGCCGAAGTTCCACGGGCCGGCGTTGGGGTAGCGCGTGAGCGCGAGGCCCCCGCCGAAGCCGCTCGTGCGGTCCTCCTTGAGGATGGACCAATGCCCCGTCGGGCGGAGAATCGTCGCGCCGGCGGCGTAGTCGGGCGCTGGAAGGCTGCCGAAGCTGGGCTCGGGGAGCTGCGTCTCCTGCGCGGAGGCGGTCGTGGAGAGCCCGAGAACGACGAGGGCGGCGGCGAAGGGAAGGACGGAGCGCATGGCCCGATCGGGGTAGGGCCTATGGACGGGGACGTCCAGGGTCCCCCCCGAACGAGAATCCGGAACACGGTGTGCGGAAATCGAAAATGCCGGCCGGCGCGCCGCGTCAGGAACAGCGTCGGCGACGCAGGCCGAGGGCTGCGAAGACGAGGGCCAGCGCGCCGAAGCCCGCGCTCGAGCCGGGGGCTCCTGCGGCGCAGAAGTCGGACGACTCGACCCAGCGGGGGTTCGGGACCGTCGCGTTGTGCTCGGCGATGGCCGCGCGGATGGCCGCGGCGTTGTCCTCCACGAGCTCCCCTTCCCCTTCGTTCCCGATGCGCTTGACCCGGGCGCTGGCGGGCATGGCGTCGGAAGCCGGGTCGAAGGGCCAGCTGCGCCCGGTCCCGCGCACCACGTCGCCGCTCGCGAGCTCCACCCGCCACGACGCCTCGGAGAAGCGCACGTTCGGCGCGCACTCGACGACGCGCGTCACCCGGTGCTGGTTCGAGAGGGGCCCGAGGTCCGCGTTGAAGTCGAACACGGGGTCCATGGTCATCTCGCCCGGGCTCATGGTCGTGTAGAGGCGCGTCTGCACCGCCGCGCGCTCGAAGAGCGCCTGGGTCGCGACCATGGGCTCGACGACCTCCGCGGCGAGGTCGGCCAGGAAGCGCTCGGGCTCGAGCCCCGGGATGTCCTCGGCGAACCGGTCGAAGTAGAAGAAGAGAGCGTCCAGAAGCATCTGCTCACTGACCCCCTCGGGGCGCTCGAGCGTCCGGCCGAGCACCTCGCGCATCCCGTCGAGGGGCAAGAAGAGCGACGCATTGGCCAGCAGCTGACCCTCGTTGCCGGCCCAATCGGTGGTGCGCAGCAGGTCCCAGCGCGCGGCATCGCGCTCCGTCCACACGACGGCACCGAGCTCGGGCGCACTGCCGCTCATTTCGGTCACGAAGCCCTGGCCGCCGGCCTCGTTGGCGGCGCGGGTCACGACGTCATCGTAGGTCGCGTTCGGGCGGAACCAGTCGATGTAGGCCTCGTTCAGCTCGAGGTCGCGGTAGTTGGCCGGCACCGCGCGGCTCTCGCCGAGCACCCACACGAGGATGCCCATGTCCGGCTCGGCGGCGACCGCGGTCGGACGAAGCGGGATCGAGGGGAGGCCCGCACCGAAGCTGAGCCTCACCGGCCGAATCGCCCCCGCGTCGTTGCCCTTGGTGAGCCGGAAGGCGAGGAGGTTCATCTCGGCCTCGAGGTAGGGACGAAGCACGTCCGACCCCATCGCAGGGACGTCGTAGCCGTTGTCCTGCAACCACTCGATGGCGACGTCGACGAGGTCCTCGGCGCCGGGATCGAGGCTGACGATCACGAAATCGTAGGGGCCGACGGTGCCCTCGCCGACGACGGTGACGGGTCCCCCGTCAACGCCCATGTCGACCTCGGTCATGCCCATGTCGTCGAATGCCACAGCCGTGTTCTCGGGACTCCGAGAAGCCTGCATGCACACCCCCTCGACCTCCACGTCCATGGTGTAGACGGGGTTCGAGGCCTGCTGGAGCCGGTTGAAGGCCGCGTTCGAGGACACGGCGATGTCCGGGACGCCAGCGACGGGGAGCATCCAGGCGAAGCGCTCCGAGGGGCCCGCGTAGGTGATCTGGATGACGGCCGTGACCGTGCCGTCCGGCTCCTCGGCGAAGATGATCCGCTCGGCCTGCTGGTTCACCGGCTGGGCGTTGTCACAGAAGAAGCCGCCGCAGGCCGCGGCGGGCGCCGGGCTCGCCAGCGGGATCAGGGCCAGGGTGGCGACGAGCGCCGGGACGCGAAGCGAAGTCATGCCCCGTAGACTGCACGTAGCGTGCTGGCTCGAAAAGCCAGCCTTTGCGCGCTTCTCCCGCCGCTTCACGGCACGCACTGGCACACGAACGGCCCGCACCGCACACCCGTCGAACGGGTCGGGCCAAGACGCCGGCACCGCTTCACAGCCGACGACGCCGACGCAGACCGAGGGCCGCGAAGACGAGGGCCAGCGCGCCGAAGCCTGCAGCCGGGCCCGAAGGCCCCGCGGCGCACGCGCCCGAGTCCCGGAAGAGGGCGCTCGGCACCGTGGCGTTGTGCGCCGCGAGCGCGGAGCGAATCTCCTGCGCGTTGTCCTCGACGACGTCGCCCTCGCCGGATGCGCCGAGGCGGGCGACCCGTGCATTGGCGGGCATCCCGTCCCTGGCCGGGTCGAAGGGCCAGGCCTGCCCCGTGCCCCGCACGACGTCCCCGCTCGCGAGCTCTACCCGCCAGGGCGCGTCCGCGCGCGACACGTCGGGTGTGCACTCGATGACGCGCCGCGCGGCGTGCCGGTTCGAGACGGGCCCGAGGTCCGCGTTGAAGTCGAAGACCGGGTCCACGGTCATGTCGCCCGCGCTCATCGTCGTGTAGAAGCGGGTCTGCACGGCGGCCCGCTCGAAGAGCGCCTTCGCCTCCTGAAGCGGCGCGACGACCTGGGTCCCGATGGCCTCGAGGAAGCGCGTCGGCTCGAGGCCGGGGACGTCCGCGTCGCGGCGGCTGAAGTAGCAGGAGACGCAGGCGAGCAGGTCGTCCATCTCGACCCCCTCGGGCGGCTCGAGGGTCGCGGCGAGCACCTCGCGCATGCCGTCGAGCTCCAGGAAGGGCCCGACGAAGGCCAGCAGCTCCCCCTCCCGTCCGGTCCAATCGTTCGTTCGGAGACGGAGCCAGCGCGTGGCGTCGACGGTGGGCCAGATTACCTCGCCGAGGTCCCGGGCGGGGCCGCTCATCTCCGTCACGAAGCCCTGGCCGCCGGCCTCGTTCGCGGCGCGGGTCACGACCGCCTCGTAGCTCGTCGCAGGGCGAAACCAGTCGAGGTACGCCTCGTTCAGCTCGAGGGATCGGTAGTTCGACGGGACCGCGCGGCTCTCCCCGAGGACCCAGACGAGCACGCCCATGTCCGGCTCCGCGGCCACGGCCGTCGGACGGATCGGAATCGAAGGAAGCCCTCGACCGAAGCTGAGCCTGACGGGACGAATGGCGCCGGTCACGTTGCCCTTGGTCAGCCGGAAGGCGAGGAGGTTCATCTCCGCCTCGAGGTACGGGCGCAACACCTCCGCGCCCACCGCGGGCACGTCGTACCCGTTGTCGCGCAGCCATGCGATGGCGACCTCGACCCGGTCTTCGGCCCCGGGATCGACGCGGACGAGGACGACGTCGTAGGGGCCGACGCTGCCCTCGTCGATGACGGTGACGGGGGCGCTGGCGGGCCGGCCGAGGTCGGTCCCGCCGAGGTCCACCGCTCCGATGGCCAAGCCCAGGTCGTCGCGGACCGGGTCCCCCTCGCAGCGACCCACGACCTCGGTGGTCATCGTGTAGCGCGGGTTCGTCGCCTGCTGGAGCCGGTCGAACGCGGCGTTCGACGAGACGGCGATGTCCGGAGCTCCGGCGACCGGGAGAAGCCAAGCGAAACGCTCCGCGGGGCCCTCGTAGCTGATCTGGATGACGGCGGTCACGGCGCCGTCGGGCTCCTTGGCGAAGACGATCCGCTCGGCCTGCTGGTTCACCGGCAGACCGTTGTTGCAAAAGAAGCCCCCGCATGCGGCGGCTGGCGCAGGGTCGAGGGGCAGCGCCAGGGCAAGGGCGGCGGCGAGGATGGGCGAGCGACGCAAGGGCATGGCCTCCGTGGAGTGCACGTGCCCCCTCGACCCCGAACCCGTCAGTCGAACTGGTCGCTCACCACATCGAAGATGAACTTGCAGCCCCGGACGTGCGGGTCCGGGAGGTCGGCGTCGGGGAGCCGGTGGGAGAGGTTCGTCCCGACCACCAGCACGTGCGTCGTCTCCGGGGTCAGCTCGACGGGGAGGTAGGCCCGGGGGTTCGCCGGGTCCGGGGTGGCTTCGAGGCGGCCGAGCTCCCGGCCGCTCGCGTCGAGGCGGACGGCCACGAGCTTCCACTCGACCCCGTGCTCGCCGCGCAGCCCGACGCGGAGGCGGGAGCTCAGCGGCGCGCCGCGCACCTCCACGCGCCCGTAGACGCTCCCGAAGGGCGCGAGCGGCGGGCTGCCCGCCGTGTGCTCCGGGAGCGCCGCGAAGGGCAGGTCGAAGGCGAGCGGGGGCGCGAGCTCGGCGCCGAAGCCCGCAGCGGCCGGCTGCGCCGCCAGCCCCGCGCGGGGGCCGACGAAGTAGCGGGCCACGGCCACCTTGGCGACGAGGTCCTCCATGCGACGATCGCCCGCGTCGGACACGGCCTCGAGGGCCTGCCAGAGGTCCGGGGACGCGCGCAGGCCTTCGTCCTTTCCCTCCCAGGTGCGCTGCCGCGTGAGCTGCCAGAGCTCCCGGAGGAACACGCCGCTGCCCGCGTCCCGAAGCTCCCCGAGCACCGCGAGCGCCGCGCCGCCGCCGGGACCGAGCCAGCCGCCGCCGGGCGCTTGCTGCTGGCGCTCGCCGCCATCGCCGCAGGCGAAGCGCCCGAGCCAGCCGAAGACGAGGGCCGACGCGGTGGCGCGCCTCCACGCCAGGGCCTCCGCCGGATCGAGGGCGAGGAGCATCGCTTCGGCGACGCCCCGGGCCACGCAGGCCTCGAGATCGCCCGGCGCCGGGTCCACTTGGGCGTGCGCATCCACCCGATCCAGGAACGACGTGAGCACGAGCCCGTCGCTCCGTGCCGTCGCGAGCTCCTCCGTCGGCGTCAGGTAGACGTCGAGACCCGCAAAGGGGATGCC
>JBCDGX010000471.1:0-5140 GCA_038750805.1 Myxococcota bacterium | reverse complement strand
GCCTGAAGGGCTACCTGACCTACGACGAGGACAACGAGGCCATCCCGCCCGACATCGTCAGCTCCGAGCAGATCGACGAGCTCATGGCGCGCATCGGGCGCGAGGACATCGAGCTCGTCGACTCGGTCTCCCAGGCGCGGCGCCGGGAGGGCCTCTTCCGGGCGAAGAACGCGACCGGCAAGAAGAAGGAGGCGATGCTCCCGCCGGCGTCGGACCCCTACACGACGAAGTCGAACGACCCGGTCCGCATGTACCTGCGGAAGATGGGCTCGGTCTCGCTCCTCACCCGCGAGGGCGAGGTCGAGATCGCCAAGCGCATCGAAGAGGGCGAGGACATGGTCTTCCAGGTCATCCTCGACTCGAAGGTCGGCGTACAGGAGATCATCGAGATCGGTGACCTGCTCCGGAAGGAGAAGCTCCGTACCAAGGACGTGCTCAAGGGGTGGAGCTCGGACACCGAGGAGGAGTCCCGCGCGCGGGTCGTTCGCCTCATCGAGAAGGTGAAGCGCCTCGAGAGCCAGAGCGCGAAGGCCCTCGGCGAGCTCGACTCCGGCAAGCGCATCACCGAGCGCGCCCGGAAGGGGCACGAGGACGTCATCGAGCGGAACCGCAAGGACCGCATCGAGGCGCTCCGCGCCGTGGGGCTCTCGAAGAAGCAGATCGACCGCGTGGTCGCGCGGATCAAGGGCTACATCCGCCGCGTCGAGCGCGCCGAGCTCGCCGTGAAGGAGGCCGAGAACGGCGTCGGTGGCCTGGCCCAGAAGGACATCAAGAAGGCCATCCGCGAGTGCGGCGCGAGCAAGACCGCGGAGAAGCGCTACCTCAAGAAGTACGGCGCGAGCGTCGAGATGCTCCGCATGGCCGAGGAGGCCATCCGCGAGGCGCACAAGGCCGTGAAGAAGGTCGAGGAGGACATGGGGCAGCCCATCGAGAGCCTCCGCGAGACCTACCGCGCGCTCCACAAGGGGGAGCGGCAGGCGGACCGGGCGAAGGCCGAGCTGGTCGAGGCGAACCTCCGCCTCGTGGTCAGCATCGCGAAGAAGTACACGAACCGCGGACTGCAGTTCCTCGACCTGATCCAGGAGGGGAACATCGGCCTCATGAAGGCCGTCGACAAGTTCGAGTACCGGCGCGGCTACAAGTTCTCGACCTACGCGACCTGGTGGATTCGCCAGGCCATCACGCGGGCCATCGCCGACCAGGCGCGGACCATCCGCATCCCGGTCCACATGATCGAGACGATCAACAAGCTCATCCGGACCTCGCGCTACCTGGTCCAGGAGCTCGGCCGCGAGCCGCAGCCCGAGGAGATCGCCGAGCGCATGGAGATGCCGCTCGACAAGGTCCGGAAGGTCCTGAAGATCGCGAAGGAGCCGATCAGCCTCGAGACGCCCATCGGCGAAGAGGAAGATTCGCACCTCGGGGACTTCATCGAGGACAAGTCCGTGGTGAGCCCCGTCGAGGCCGTCATCAACGGCAACCTCGAGGACCAGACGCGGCGCGTGCTCAAGACCCTCACGCCGCGCGAGGAGAAGGTCCTCCGCATGCGCTTCGGCATCGGCGAGAAGAGCGATCACACGCTCGAAGAGGTCGGCCAGGACTTCGAGGTGACGCGCGAGCGCATCCGGCAGATCGAGGCCAAGGCCCTGCGGAAGCTCCGCCACCCGAGCCGTTCGAAGCAGCTCCGCAGCTTCGTCGACTCCTGACGCGGGCAGCCCCCGTTTCTCGTCACCTTCTCGGCGCCTACGGGTCTTGCCGGCCGGGCGACGTTCGCGAAAGACTCCAGTGACGCGGGCGAGAGCTCGCGTCAGGGGCCCATAGCTCAATTGGTTAGAGCCGCCGTCTCATAAACGGCTTGGTGCTGGTTCGAGTCCGGCTGGGCCTACCGCCAGGTGCGCTTCCCTCGGGAACGTCCTTGCAAGGGTCGGCTTCCCAGGATAGGTCGTCGCCGACCCGTGAAGGAGTGCGCGTGCGAGACAAGTTGAGGGCGCTGGCGAAGCTCGCCGCGATGGACGGCGCCGCCCAGGACTACGACCGGGAGCTCCAGGAGCTGCCCGCGAAGATCGCGAGCATGCGCGAGGACGTGCAGACCCTCGAGGCTCTGCTCGCGCGCGAGCGCGACCAGCTCACCGAGGCGACGACCCTCGAGGGCGAGCGTTCCTCGGAGCTCACGGAGCGCCGCGAGGCGCTGAGCCGGGCCAAGGCCAAGGGCGCGAAGGCCCGCACGATCAAGGAAGCGGACGCGGCCGAGCGCGAGGTCGAGTCGAACCGGCGCATCATCCGCGACCGCGAAGAGGAGCTCGAGCGCATCCGAGCGACCATCGAGGCGAAGAAGAGCTCCCTCGAGGAGCGCGAGCGCCAGTTCGAAGAGGCCCGCGGCATCTTCGAGGAAGAGGAGAAGGCGGCCTCGGCGCGTATCGCCGAGGTCGAGGCTCTAAGGGCGACCGTGCTCGACGGGCGCGAGACCCTCGAGACCGAGCTCCCGCGCACCATCATGAAGCGCTACGAGCGCCTCAAGCAGGCGCGGCTCCGCGAGGGCAACAAGTACGCGGTGCTCGCCGTGCTCGAGAGCGAGACCTGCACGAGCTGCCGCGTCGCGCTTCCCCCGCAGCTCTTCATCGAGGTGATGCGGGGCGAGGACTACTTCCGCTGCCCGAGCTGCAAGGCCTTCGTGGTCTACAAGGGCCTGCTGGACGAGGGCGACGACTCCTCCGTGCCGGCGGCGGACGCCGGCGACGCCCCCGCGAGCTGACGCGGCGCCCCGTCGCCGGGGCGCGCTCTCCCGCCAGGCGAGCCCCCGGGCTCAGACGTAGGTGAGCCACTCGGCGGGCGCGTCGCCGCGCACCGCCGCGAAGTAGCGGCTCTGAATCGCCTCGGTGATCGGGCCGCGGGAGCCGATGCCCACCTGACGACCGTCCACCTCGCGCACGGGCGTGACCTCGGCGGCGGTGCCGCACATGAACACCTCGTCCGCGGTGTAGAGCTCGTCACGGCCGATGAGCCGCTCGACGACCGTGACGCCCTGCTCACGGAGGAGCTGCATCACCGTGTCCCGGGTGATGCCGCCGAGCACGGAGGTGCCCCGCGGCGCCGTGGCCACCACGCCGTCCCGCACGACGAAGACGTTCTCGCCGCTCGCCTCGCAGACGTAGCCCTGCGGGTCGAGGAGGACGGCCTCGTCGTAGCCGAGCATCAGCGCCTCACGCTTGGCCAGGATCGAGTTGACGTAGTGGCCGCAGATCTTGCCCTTGGCCATGAGCGAGTTGACCCCGACGCGGGCGAAGGAGCTGACCTTCACGCGCGCGCCCTTCTGGAGCTGCTCCTCGCCGAGGTAGGCGCCCCACTTCCAGACGGCGATGGCGACGCGCGTCGGGTTGTCGGCGCCGACGCCCATGGAGCCCTCGCCCATGAAAGCGAGCGGGCGGACGTAGCAGGCCTTCAGGCCGTTCACGCGGATGGTCTCGAGGATCCCGGCCTCGATCTGCTCGCGGCTGAAGGGCATGGGCATCATGCAGATGTGGGCGGACTCGAAGAGGCGCCGCACGTGCTCGCCGAGCTTGAAGACCGCCGTGCGCCCGTCGCTCGTCTCGTAGGCCCGGATGCCCTCGAAGACGCCAAGGCCGTAGTGCAGCGTGTGCGTGAGCACGTGGAACGTCGCCTGGTCCCAGGGGACGAGCTCGCCATCGACCCAGATCTTTTCGACCTTCTCCACCATCGCGCTCTGCTCCCGCCCGGTTCACGGGCTCCCGGCCGCGGGTCCTCCCCCGACCGCTGTCCGACTTAGCGGAGGGGTCTCGGGCTCACAAGGCTGGTGCTCACGGCGCCGGCGCCCGCCAGGGGGGACGGAGCCCGACGGGGCCGACGTGCCGCTCGAAGAGCAGGCGGTTCGCGCGCGCCCGGCGCCGCCAGGCCGCCGCGAGGACCCGGCCGGGCCCGTGCCCGTCCCGGTTGCGGAGCCCGATGAGCCGGGCGACCTGCTCCGCGCGCGGGCCGTACGCCGCGAGGCGGCCGTCGCCGCGGGGCTCGAGGAGCCGGAGCGCCTGCTCGATGCGGCGAAAGAAGCGGTAGCCGTCCCGCAGGGACTCCGCGTCGCCGGGCGGCAGATGGCCCCCCGCCGCGAGCCTCTCGATGGCCTCGAGGGTGCGCCGGGAGCGCACGCTCGCATCGGCGCCGCCGTGGAGGAGCTGGAGGCGCTGCACGGCGAGCTCGACGTCGACGAGACCCCCGTGCCCGAGCTTCGGATGCCACCGGTCCCGGCGCTCCTGGGCGAGCTCGGTCTCCATCCGACCACGGAGCTCGGCGATGCGGGCGGGATCGGAGGTGCCCTGGAAGGCCGTCTCCTCGAGAAGGCGGGCCACGTCAGCCCCGAAGGCCGCGTCGTCGTGGGCGAGCACCCGGGCCTTCACGAGGGCCTGGCGCTCCCAGCCTTCGGCCTTCGTGGCGTGGTGCCGGCGAAAGGCCGCTTCGCCGACGACGAGCAGGCCCTGGTGCCCCGAGGGGCGGAGCCGCGTATCCGTTCTGAAGCCCGGACCTTCGGCGTCGGGCTGGGCGAGCAGGCTGAGGGTGCGCTGGGCGACGCGCGTGTAAAGCTCGCCGTGGCTCGGGGCCGCGCCGCCGCGCGTCCCGGCGTCCGCGGTACGGTCCGGGCCCGGCGGGAGGCGGAAGAGAAACGTGAGGTCGAGGTCGCTCCCGTAGCCGAGCTCCTCGGCGCCCAGCTTGCCCAGGCCCACGACGACCATGGCCGCCCCGGGGGCCGGCGCGCCCCGCCGCGCCGCGACCTCCCGTCGGGCGAAGGCGAAGGCGGCGCGCACCTGCGCGTCGGCCAGGGCCGTCAGGAGGCGCTGGGCGACGCCATCGTCCAGCTCCCCGCCAAGATGCGCGAGGCCGATGCGCAGGGTGAGCTCGCGCTTGTGGCGCCGGAGCGCCGCGACGAAGGTCTCGACGTCACCGGCTTCCGGGGAGACGCCGGCGCCGGGCCGGTCCCCGCCGAGCGGGGCGTGCCTCGCGAGGATGTGCGCGACGTCCGGGGCGCTCCGGCCGAGGAGGAGCGCGTCGAGGGTCTCCGGATGCCCGACGAAGGCCTCGGCGAGCGTGGGGGACGCGCCGAAGAGGGCGACCAGGCGCCGGGCGAGGCGGGGCT
>JBCDGX010000470.1:0-5148 GCA_038750805.1 Myxococcota bacterium | reverse complement strand
TGGAGGCGCTCTTCGACCGAGCGGCGATGCACCTGGCGGGCAACACGCCGCGGCGTTTCCACGCGCGGCATCGCGGCGCGCGCTGGGGGGCGACGCTCCTCCGCATGGCGCCGCTTCTGTACCTCGTGAGCGTCACGACGGCCTTCGCCGTCGCGGTCTCGCTGCTCCCAAAGACGCCTGCGAACCACATGCTGATGCAGCTGGTCTCGCTCCCGGCCATCGGCGGTCTCTTCGTGATCGCGCAGGTGTACCGCTTCGAGCTCCCCCGCCCTCCGCGACCGCTTCGGCAGGACGACTGGATTCGCTAGCAGAGCACGAGCTTCCGGCCGAAGGGCGGCGCGCGATGCCCCTGCTCGGGCGGGACGACCCAGAGCACGGGGAAGCTCGGACGATGCTCCGCGGGGCCCTTGAGGTCGGTCAGAAAGACGCCGATGTCCGGCCGGTACCGGTCGGCCTCAGCGAGGAGCGGCGCGAAGTCCGTGTCGCCGCCGCCACGAAAGCGGACGCGCGAGAGATCCGTCAGCCCGGGCTCGAAGCGCAGCACCTCCCGGACACGGTCGTCGCCGACGATGACGACCGAGCGCGCCTCGTGGCGCCGCGTGATCGCGGCGAGCTCCGCGGAGAAGCGACCGAGAAGCGCCTCGTCGACGCTCCCGGACACGTCGATCATCACGGCGAGGCGCGCGACGCGCTGCCCCGACGACCACCCCGGCTCGAAGGGCAAGCGCCGCCCGGAGCGCGTGCGCCCCTGCTGGGCCACGTAGCTTCGCGATGGCCGCGACCAGGAGAGCGCGCGCCGTGGCGAGAGGCCCCGCGCGAGGCGGGTGCGGAGGAGCTGCTCCCAGGGCGTGTGCACCAGCGGGAGATCCGCCAGGAGCGCGCGCAGCATCGAGTGGGCGCCGTCGCCGGCGTGGCCGCGGAGCAGGCGCTCGCGCCATTCGCGTGCCTGCTCCGCGTCGTCCTCGGGCCGGTCCGAGCCGCTCCCGGGGCGGAGGTCCCGCCGGTGGTTGACCCCGAGGAGCCGCGTCTGCTGCGCCCGCGGGCCGTCGACCTTCGTGCGTCGCGAGGAGGCCTCGTTCGTTTCGGCCGTTCGTCGGCCGCCTTTCTTCCCCTTCGTGGCCTTCTTCGCCCGCGGGCGCCGGTCGTCGACCGCCCGATAGAGGCGCTCGACGTCCCACTCGAGGAGCGCGCGCGCCGGGTCCTCGCGCCTCCCGAGCGCCCGGACGAGGAGGTCCTCGAGGGGCACGGTATGGGCGTCGACCTCGAGCCAATCGAGGTGCCGGAGCGCGCTCACGACGATGGCGTCCGCGCAGATGTTGTAGAGTTCGAGGTCGACGTCGCCGAGCGTCCGCCCCAGCGCCTGGAAACGCGCCACGTGCCGGAGCGCCACGTGCAGCACGGCGTGGGCGACGACGCCGGTCTGGCGCTCGAGGGTCATGGCCTCGAAGGCCTTCCCGTAGCGGATGGTCGTCCCGTCGGTGGTGGCGATGGCGCGGCCGACCGCGTCATCGTCGCGGTGGTGCACCCAGAGCGCGAGGCTCCCCGTCGCCGGGGCGTATTCGACCATGCGCTGGATGGCCCGGGTGCCGCGATGCACATAGGGCGACGCGCGCTCAGCGGGCACGGCGCCCCGCCTGATAGCGGCCGTAGACCGGGCTCTCGAGCACGGCGGCCTCGAGGCCACGCTCGAGGGCCTTCTCGAAAAGAAGCTCCATGGCGAGGGTCTGCGCCTCGCGGAGGGGGAGCGGCGCCTCGCTCCGGACGTCCGGGAGCTGCTCGAGGATCTCGAGGGCGCGGGCGAGCGTCCGGGCATCCGTCGCCGAGGCGACGAGCGCGTAGGTCATGCCGTAGAGGCCATCGAGTGTCGTCGGGAGAAGCGCCGCCGTCTCGGGCCCGGGCTGGGCATCGAGCAGCTTCAGCACGTCCGCGCCGGCCTGGAGCTCGCGAAGCACGCCGAAGAGCTCGGCCGCGTTGGCGGCGCCGAGGCGACCCTGAACGAACGTCCGTTTGGCGTCCTCGGGGAGCGCCGACTTGAGCACGTTGGAGACGTCCTCCCAGCCGCGCGGGCTCGCCCCGATGAGGTGGTCGTTGGCGAGCTGCGCCTGCGTGTCGTCGAGGCGGTCCGGGCGCACCTTCAGGTAGGCCATGACCTCGGGAGCGAAGCCGTGGTCCATGGCGTAGGCGAGAAAGGCCCCGATGACCGTCTCCACGTTGAAGTGGAACATGCGGTCGGCGAGGGCCGTGCCCATGTCGTGGCTGACGGCCCCGTGGTACGCGGCGTTGCCCGCGGCGACGACCATCCACCCGTCCGGGAGGGCATAGCGCCCCACCTTTCGGTCGAGGATGAGCGAATAGGCCGAGATCTGGAGCCGCTGGTCCGCAGCGGTCAGCTCGTCGAGGAAGAGGATGCCCTCGGGGGCGTCGTCTCCGGGGAGGAACTCCGGCGGGAACCAGACGGTCTTCTCCTGCGCGTCGTCCGCGTAGATGGCCCCGCGGATGTCGACGGGCTCGATGGTCGTCAGTCGCAGGTCGACCAGAGGCACCCCTGCCTCCTCGGCGACCTGCCGGACGATGGAGGACTTCCCGACGCCGCGCGTGCCCCAGAGCATGGTCGCGCGCCGCCGGAGCACCGGGTCGGCGAACTGCGCCCGGAGCGCGTCCTTGGCCGCTGCGATGGAGACCGGCGGGATGTTCATGGGGGTGCCCTGCATGCGGACCCCATCATGCGACAGCTGATGGCGCCGGAGGAGTCGCGATAGGCTCCGGTCGGGTGACGAAGGCGGATCGGGACGAGAGCGACACACGCGACGCCGTGGTCGAGGCGGCATTCACGCTCTTCGCCGAGCAGGGTCTCGACGGGCCGAGCCTGCGAGAGGTCGCCCGGCACGCCGGCGTGTCCCTTGGGGCCCTGCAGCACTACTTCCCGACGCGTCAGGCCCTCAAGGAGGCCGTGCTCGAACGTGCCATGGCCGCCATGCCGGCCGCGTCGATCCTCGAGGCCATGCCCGAAGCCGACATGCAGAAGCTCCTCCGCATGGGGCTTCATGGCAACGTGGCCTGGGCCCGGGCGCACCCGCGCGTGCGGCGCCTGGGCTTCCACCTCGCCGTGGACGAGCCGGATCATCGCTGGCCGGGCGAGGACGCGATCAACGCCGAGCTCTTGCGCCGCTTCACCGCCGCCCAGGAGCGCGGCGAGCTAAAGGCCTTCGACCCGGCCATGCTCCTCGCGCTCCTAGACATCGTGATCACGGCATGGTCGGGCTTCCACGAGCACCACGGCCGTGTGCTCGAGCACGTCGACCCGAAGGCCCGCGACACGGCTTTCCTCGAGTTCGTCGTCGACACGCTTCTCGACGGTCTCCGGCCCCGCTGAGCCCGGCGAGGGCCCGCGAGAAGCGTCCGCACAAGGGGCCGAGAACGGCCATATCCGTCGCACAAGTCAATCGACTTGGACACTTCAAGTCAATTGACTTGTAACACTCGAGGAGAGCGACAAGGTTGTCTCTCGAAATCGGCTTTCCATTTCAACAAGGCCAGTTTCGACACACCAGAGCCTTCTATGGGACCTCGAACGACGCGAATGTTGCTCACCCTGCACCGGAGGTGTGGGCTCTTCGTTTGCCTAAACCTGGCGGTTCTCTCGCTGACGGGCGTGATTCTCGTATTTCACGAGGAGATCGACACGTTCCTCGGCGCCATGCCCGAGGCGCGAGGAGAGGGGGCGCTCGTCAGCCTCGCCGAGACCGTCGAGGTGGCCCGGGCCTCGCGCCCCGAGGCGCACCCGGTGTTCGTGTTCCAGGAACCCGACGCGCACCCGCACGTGGTCTTCGTGGGGCTCACCGAGGGGGCGCCTCGCATCGAGGAGGCGGAGCCCGTGGCCGTCGACCGCCGGGGCGGGGAGCTGCTCG
Source organism: Myxococcota bacterium (assembly GCA_038750805.1). Taxonomy (GTDB): domain Bacteria; phylum Myxococcota_A; class Polyangia; order Polyangiales; family Houyiibacteriaceae; genus CALCTH01. The sequence goes on along the minus strand of JBCDGX010000470.1, from coordinate 1,240 downwards.
GCGATATCGACCTCCGGGGCTCGTTCACGGGCCTCGTGCTCCAGCTTCACGCGGAGCTCTTTCTCGGGCCCTTCGGCAAGCTGTTGACCGGCGCCATCGGTCTCGCGTTCCTCGTCTCCCTGCTCAGCGGCGTGGCCGTCTACGGGCCGATGATGCGGCGCTTTCGCTTCGGGATGCTCCGGGTGCGGCGGGCGCGGCGCACGCTCGTCGCCGACCTCCACAAGCTCGTGGGCGTGGCGACGCTCGGCTGGACGCTGGTCGTGGCCGTGACCGGTATCCTGCTCTCGCTCGGGTCGATTCTCCTTCAGGTCTACGCGACGACGGAGCTCGCGGCGCTCGGCGCCCATCACGCGGACGCTCCGCTCGTGACCGATCTCAGGAGCCTCGACGCGGCGGTAGCGAGCGCCGAGGCCACCGAGCCCGGCCGCCACTGGGCCATCGTCGCACTCCCGGGATCGGACCTGGCGAGCCCCCGCGACTACTCGGTGCTCCTCCAGGGGAAGGAAGGCCTCGAGCAGAAGGTGATGACCATGGCGCTCGTCGACGCGCTCGCACCGGAGCGCGCCGAGGCCCATGCCTTCCCCTGGTACCTGCAGGCGCTGATGGTCAGCGAGCCCCTGCACTTCGGGGACTACGGGGGCTGGCCCCTCAAGCTCGTCTGGGCGCTGCTCGGACTCGCGACGCTGCTCGTCTCGCTCAGTGGGGTCTGGGTGTTCGGCCGAAGCCGCCGCGATGCCCGCGCCCGGCGACGTACGGAGGCCCTCGACACGGACGCCGAGGCAGCCCGGGCGGAGCCCATGGCCCCCGAGCCAGCACTGGCCGCGGAGGCGCCATGAGGGCCTATCGCACCCCTGCCCTCGCCTGGGCCGGCGCCTTTGCTGGGCTCGTGCTCGCGCTCGTGGCGGACGGCGTCGCGGACCTCGTCGCGACGGCGCTCGTGGCCGCCCCCCTCCTCCTCGTCGCGGGCCACGTGCGCGCAGCGCGTCGCCAGCCCCCGGGAAAGCCCTGACTCATGCCGTCTCTTCGCCTCTCTCGCCTCCTCCCCTTCCTGGTGCTCGCTCTCGCCGCGTGCGGTGACGACGACGGTCCGCCCGCGGACGCGGGCATGCGCGATCTCGGCGCGGACGACGCCGGCGTGGACCTCGGGGCCGACCCCGGCGAGGTCGGCGCCGGCGGCTTCGTGGTGAATCAGCTCCTCATCCTGCCCGAGGGCTTTCAAGCCCTCGCGGCCTTCGCGGAG